>DOVJ01000120.1 GCA_003520145.1 Eubacterium sp. | reverse complement strand
TGCTTCGGATGGGGTTTACACAGCCGTTCATGTTACCATGACCGCGGTAGGCTCTTACCCTGCCTTTTCACCCTTACCCATATGGGCGGTTATTTTCTGTTGCACTTTCCCAAGATCACTCTCACCAGACGTTATCTGGCATCCTGTCCTATGAAGCCCGGACTTTCCTCACCCGTATTATATACGGCCGCGACCGCACAACGAACTTGCAAAGTTGATTATAACAAAGAGGAATATATTTGTCAAGTTCAAGTCTCGCCCCGCGAGACTTGCGCTCTTGAGATGTAACTATATCCACTCATCATGTCCATTAAATAATAACACCAGCTTTATCACATATTGAATCAAAAGCATACCCATGAATATATATATGTACTTCGATTTTATCTTCACTTTTCTGATCTTAGGATTAACAAAATACCTCAAAGAAGTAATTATGAAAAAGTACATATATGCAAAGATCATGATAACCACACAGCAATTATACCTTATTGCATCTAAGAATCTAAAATGAATCAGCGAGAAGAAAGCTCTGCTGCCTCCACATCCAAAACACGGAATACCGGTTAGGAATCTGATAGGACATACTGCCATGATACCGAAGATATGCAATATTGCATAATATGCTATCATTCCTAAACCAAACAGTATGCCGAAGACATACAGAGTTTTCTCCATATCCTGAAACAAAAGATTTAATTTGTCAATTATCTTCTTCACAAGACTATACCTTATACATTAAAGCAAGATCCACCAACGAATTCTCTCAAGATAGAATTATGTGGTATGTTCTCGCTGTTGATTGTTATGAAGTAATCAAGGAACTTCAAGAGTCTCTTGGTTTCTGCATATTCAGGACAATCCTTGTCAACCGCAAAGAGAAGTCGCTCAGCGTAAGGCTTTAAAACAGCAAGTTCATATATAAGTGAAGAGTTGAATCTTACATCAGCATTTTCCTGGAACGGATAGATGTTAGTCTCCTCACCACGCATAACGCTATCCCACATACCAATAGTTCTTCTTGCGTCATTGCCTCTTGTTCTCGCATCTCTTATGATACGTCTTATAAGACGATTATCCGTTGTCGGAATACGATTATGCTCATCTATGTTGAGCGTACTGAGAGGACTTATGAAAATCCTGAACTTACTGTCTGAAGGAAGGCTGTATGAAAGCTTATCATTAAGGCAGTGTATACCTTCTATAACGAGGATATCATTCTTGCCTAACTGCTTATAATTACCGCGGAACTCCTTAGAACCAGTCTTGAAGTTGAAGGTAGGAAGTTCAACACGTTCACCAGCCAAGAGTTTTGACATCTGACTGTTGAAAAGTTCTATATCTACAGCACCAAGGCACTCAAAATCCATCTTTCCGTTCTCATCGCGAGGAGTCTCGTTACGCTCTACAAAGTAATCATCACAAGCAATCGGATGCGGATTAAGACCTATAGCCTTAAGCTGAACAGATAATCTGTGTGAAAATGTTGTCTTACCACTTGAACTTGGTCCTGCGATCATAACGAACTTGTTATCCTTGCGCTCTGCGATCATATTGGCTATCTCGGCAATCTTCTTCTCCTGCAAAGCCTCCTGAACAAGCATAAGTTCACCTATATCACCCTTGGAGATCTTATCGTTAAGAGCACCAACTGTAGATACATCCAGCATCTCGCCCCATCTTGTTGATTCTTTGAGGATATTAAATAGCTTAACTGGAGGATTGAATTCTGGTATCTCCAGCGGTTTCTTCTGTGTAGGCATCATTAACATGAAGCCATCCTGATATTTTATGAGGTCAAAAACCTTCAGATAACCAGTCGAAGGAACCATATATCCATAGTAATAATCTTCGTAGCCATTGACATCATAGACATTGACCGAAGAAACACGTCTGTACCGGAATAAGCGTTCTTTATCCTTAAATCCAAGTCTTGCAAAGAGGTTGATTCCTTCATCAAGTCCAACAGTCTTCTTGTTGATAGGAAGGTCAAGCTTAACAAGTTCTTTCATTCTGTCCTTAACCTTAGCGATGAAATCATCATCTACTACAACATCACCCTTTATCTCACAATAATAGCCGTTGCATATAGAATACATAACTCTTACATCTTCAAGCTTAGTCTCATCGGCTATATCATATACAGCGCTGAGCATCATAAGAGTAACGCTTCTTTTATAGGTCTGAAGTCCTATATAATCGTTAGTTGTTATGAAGCTTATGTTGATATAATCAGAAACCTTCTTGTTAAGCTCCATAAGCTTGCCATCAACCATCGCAAGTATGATAGGATATTCATACTCACTCTGATGTTGATTAGCTAATTCAGATAATAAAATCTCTTGTTCCATAGGTACCTCGCTTACTGACAAAGAAGATTGCGAACATCCTCTTTCTCTCTAATCTGTTGTTGCAGTTGTTCTATTCTTTTTTGTATATCTGTGTTATGTAGTTCTTTAAGTGACTCTGCCACTTTCTTTAACTTAACTATATCCTTATTCGTTCTTTCTAAAAGTATCGGATCTTTCTTCTCAAGAAGTCTTCTGCCATACTCTAGTTCAATCCTGCTATATGGCTTATTATCCTTCGAATCCCCTTTTTTCAGTCTCATGATTGAATAATACTTAGGCTCATCATACATAAGCCATTCTTCATCGATAACAAATCCATGTGACAGAACATATTCTCTGACCATAGGAACATTCGTATGAGGCGAAAGTATGAGGTTACTGATGCCGTTAAGATTACCCTTAGCCAAAGCATTTGCAAGAATATCGATGATCAGTTCACCGCCCATACCCGCTATAACTGCGGTATCTCCCATGCGTGGTTCATATGCTTCAAAGCCATCACTAAGAACAGTACGAATCTTATCGTCAAGCCCATATTCATGGATATTATCCCTTGCCTTAGAAAGAGGTCCGACTCTTAAGTCCATAGCATATGCTTTATCGCATATATGCTTTCTGACCATATATATGGACAGATAACCATGGTCACAGCCTATATCACATACACTTTCTGCATGTCCTACAGCTGTGGCCAGGGCCTCTATTCTCTTGGAAACTATTAATTCTCTCATGTATTAAGTCTCGAGGAAATCACGAAGTTTCTTACTTCTGCTCGGATGACGGAGCTTACGAAGAGCCTTAGCTTCGATCTGTCTGATACGCTCTCTTGTAACCTTGAATTCTTTACCAACTTCTTCAAGAGTTCTGGCTCTTCCATCCTCTAATCCGAATCTGAGCTTTATAACCTTCTGTTCTCTTTCTGTAAGTGTAGAAAGAACATCCTTGATCTGCTCCTTAAGTATAGTCTGTGTTGCAGCATCTACTGGAACAGGCATACGCTCATCCTGTATGAAATCTCCTAAGTGGCTGTCCTCCTCTTCACCGATAGGTGTCTCAAGAGAAACAGGATCCTGTGATATCTTCTGGATTTCTCTTACCTTATCAGGTTCCATACCAAGCCCCTTAGAGAGTTCCTCGATTGTAGGTTCACGACCTAATTCCTGAAGCAACGATCTCTGAACTCTGACAAGCTTGTTGATCGTCTCAACCATATGAACAGGAATTCTTATGGTTCTCGCCTGATCTGCGATGGCTCTTGTTATAGACTGTCTGATCCACCATGTGGCATATGTAGAAAACTTAAAGCCCTTAGTATAATCAAACTTCTCTGTAGCCTTAATAAGTCCGAGATTACCTTCCTGAATAAGATCCAAAAAAAGCATACCTCTGCCGACATACTTCTTAGCTATACTTACTACAAGACGAAGATTGGCATTCTGAAGTCTATGTATAGCTTCCTCGTCACCGAGTTCGATACGCTTTGCAAGCTCTGTCTCTTCATCTGCACTAAGAAGTGGTACAGTACCTATCTCCTTAAGGTACATTCTGACAGGATCTTCAAGACTTACACCTTCAGTCATCGCAAGCTCAAAATTCTCGAAATCGAGATTGAGTTCCTCCTCATCTATCTCGAAATCATCATCAAGAGGTTCCTCATCAAATGTAGGAGAATTAACGATAACGTCGACATTCTTCTGCTCGAGTCTTTCATACACATAATTCATGTCATCATCGTTAAGCTCAAGCGGTGTGATGACATCCATAAGTGTCTGCATCTCCAGCCCATTCTTCTTCTTGCGGGCCATACTCACAAGTTCATTGATCTTCTCGTCAACCCTGTTTTGCAATTGTTCGTCCATGTTTTACCTCACAAATCAATTCTTAATCTTTCAAGTTGTTTCTTTCTTTTGATAAACTCATCCATAGGCAATTGAGGATTGAGATTCTTAGACATACTGTTCTCAATAAGCTTCTTAACAATCTCAGTTACACCTCTACTTCTCATATCCTTGGTCTCACCTATATTCACATCCGTCGATAATATCGCGTTGACCTTATCGATATCCTCCTCACGGGTATACCGGTTTGAGATGATCGCCGGCATCAGCTCCTGACCACTTTCTAGCACGCCAAAAACATACTCCGCCACCTCTTTATATATATCGTCACTAAAATCATTATACGTAACCCATGATTTTATCTTATTGTAAACTTCAGGTTCCCTGCATATTATAGCAAGCAAGAGCTTTTCGTTCTTGATATAAGGATTCTTCTCTGCCTTGTCGGGCTTATACTCCACAACAGTGTTTTCCTTAGCATAATAAGTTTCGTTGCCATATCGTTCTATAAGCTTCACAAGTGCTTCTCTTTGTTCGCCCGTGATCATCCATCTCTTGCATATCGAATCGGTATAAGTAACTCTCTGAAGTTCATTCTCTATCTCAGACAATATCCTTGCAACGCCCTCTAAGAAGGCAATCTTACCATCCGGATCGTTCATGTTACAGTTTTCAGAAAGCCTCTCAGCCCTATACATGATACTGTTAGTAGCACCCTCTATGCGCTCCTTGAATTTCTCATTACCCAAAGCTTTGATGAATTCATCCGGATCCTTATAAGGC
>DOVJ01000133.1:337-8238 GCA_003520145.1 Eubacterium sp. | reverse complement strand
GAGATAGATCACTATATGTTAAGACACGTGGCGAGAGATCAGAAGAAATTTGCGGATCTTGGATACAGTATCGTGCCAGTCTCTGTCAATGTTTCAAGAGCTCACTTCATGGAGGATGATCTTGCAGAACAGATCAAAGCCATCGTTGATGAAGAGGGTGCTGACCGCTCTTTTATAGAGATAGAGCTTACAGAAAGCGCATTCTTTGATAATAAGAAAGCTATGATAGATACCATAGAAAAGCTAAGAAGCTATGGCTTCAGCGTATCTATGGATGACTTTGGTTCAGGTTATTCTTCACTGAATTCTCTCAAGGATATGCCGCTTGATGTCCTCAAGCTTGATGCTGAGTTCTTCAGAGGAGAGACTGCAGGCGATAGAAGAGAGATAGTAGTATCTGAGGCTATAAGGCTTGCTAAAGGGCTTAACATGAAGACCGTAGCCGAAGGCGTGGAAGTGAAGGAACAGGTTGATTTCTTAGCTGAACTTGGATGTGATATGATACAGGGGTATTATTTCGCAAAGCCTATGCCTGTTGAGGAATATGAAAAGAGGCTTTCACGAGGAAGAGACAAATGAAGGGCGATATTATGAAGAAGATACACGATGAGCTTTTGGCTATGCAAGACATATCATATAGGGATTTTCAAAGCAAGCTTATTCCAAGTGTTCCCATAGAAAACATGATAGGCGTAAGAACTCCAAAACTTCGCAGCCTTGCAAAGCGTATGCTCAAAGACGGCACATATGAGGAGTTTTTAGCAGAACTTCCACATAGGTACTTTGATGAGAATCAGCTTCATGCATTTGTAATATCTGGACTAAAGGACCTGGATGAGTGTATTACCAGTCTTAATGCTTTTCTTCCCTATGTAGATAACTGGGCTACCTGTGATCAGATGTCTCCTAAGGTCTTTGCAAAGCATAAGGTGGAACTTTTGGATTTGATTAAAAAGTGGATTAAATCTGATGAGGTGTACACAGTCAGGTTTGCTATAGGGATGCTTATGCAACACTATCTCGATTCTGACTTCTCGATGGAGTACCTTGAGATGGTAGCCGATGTTTCGTCAGAAGAATACTATGTGCGAATGATGGTTGCCTGGTACTTTGCTACTGCACTTGCAAAGCAGTATGATGATGCGATTGTCTATCTGGAGAAGTCGAGGCTTGAGCCGTGGATTCATAACAAGACGATTCAGAAGGCAATAGAGAGTAATAGGATAAGTGATGAGAAGAAAGAGTATCTGAGGGGATTAAAAAATACTGAGCGGGGATTTGCGTAGAATTTTGATGAAAATGAATGGGGATTTGCGTAGAATTTTAGTAAAAACGAATGGGGATTTGCGTTAAATTTGTGTTTACACGAATGGGGATTTGCGTTATAATAGTCCTGAAAGGTGGTGTAGCACATGGCAGAATCTGTATTTAAAAGAAAAATCTATGATGAGATGCTCGAATGGAAAGAAAAGCGCAGTAAGAAAAGTGCGCTTCTTATAAAGGGTGCTAGACGTGTAGGAAAATCTACAATTGCTGAAGAGTTTGCGAAGAAAGAATTCAAATCGTATATAGTTATCGATTTTGCTCATACAAGTAGATCAATAGAAGCGCTTTTTGATGATATGTATGACCTTGATTTTTTCTTTTTACAGCTACAGCAGTTGACTGGAAAGCGGTTATATGTAGATGAATCTGTAATTATATTCGATGAGGTTCAATTACAACCAAAAGCAAGACAGGCGATTAAGTATTTGGTTGCGGATGGGAGATATAGATATATTGAGACGGGTTCATTGTTGTCTATCAAGAAGAATACGAAGGATATATTGATTCCAAGTGAAGAACATAAGATTTCTATGTATCCGATGGATTTTGAAGAATTCTTGTGGGCTATCAAAGATGAGATTACTGCGGATACTATAAGGACTCTTTTATCCAGCAAAAAGAGTGCAGGCGATGTTATGCATCGTAATCTGATGCGAAAGTTCAGATTGTATATGCTTATAGGTGGTATGCCTCAGGCTATAGAAACCTATATGGATACCAACAATCTACAGGTAGTTGATGAAGTTAAGAGAGAAATAATCGATCTCTATGAAGAGGATTTTACTAAGATAGATTCGTCTGGGCTTGCTGGTGATATATATGATGCTATACCAGCAGGGCTTAGCGGTAATAGTTCGAGATATGTTTTGTCTAATGCTAAAGCTGGTGTTCGTTCGGCACAAGTGCGTGACTTGATTCCAGATATGCTTAGTTCGTATACCGTGAATATCGCATATCATGCCAATAATCCTTCTGTTGGTATGGCTTTAGAGAAGGATGCAGGTCGATATAAGCTCTTTACGTCTGATATGGGGCTTTTTGTGACACTTGCGTTTAAGGATAAGAATTATACTGAAAACATAATCTACAATAAGCTTTTGTCAGATAAGCTTGAGGTGAATCTAGGTTACATATATGAAAATGCTGTGGCGCAGATGTTAGTTGCCAAGGGTAATAATCTTTTTTATTATACTTTTAACAGCGATACCTCAAATCATATATATGAGATAGACTTTTTGTTATCTTCTGGTGATAAGATAACCCCTATAGAGGTAAAATCTGGAAATTATAGAGCGCATAAATCACTAGATATGTTCTGTGACAAATTTAGCAGGCGTGTGCGTGATAGATATGTTATTCATGTAAAGGATTATAAGCGTGAAAAAGGGATTGATTATATACCAATCTATATGGTACCGTTTATGTAAAAAGAGGGCTGTAAAAAAACAATCTCTGGGACATGTCAAGATTTCGTCCCAGAGATTGTTTTTTTATATACTCTTTTTTAATACTCATATCCAAGTTCTGTCAAGTATTCTTCAAGTGTTATCTTCTTCTCATATATCTCCTTAGCAGCTTCCTTACCTACATAACGATAGTGCCAAGGCTCATACATGATTCCTGTTATGTCGACCTTATCCTTAGGATAGCGGAGGATGAAGCCGTACTTGTAGCTGTTGGCCATGAGCCACTGCTGAACTGGTGTGTTCTCCTGATCGTCGTTGAGCATCTGATTGTTGATATCTACGATATCGAGTGCTAAGCCAAGCTGATGCTCGCTTGTTCCAGGGATTGCTGTGTCGGTAGCCGCGAGGCTTTCAGCTTCCTGCTGGTTGTGGCCCTTGGCTTTGAAGGAGTTGACTGCTTTGTCAAAGAGTCTCTGCTGATAAGACATCTCTCTGTATGATGAACAGATGACTGGTGAGAGTCCTTCTTTTCTTGCGTCGTCGAACATGGCCTGAAGCTCGTCAACCACGCGCTTGTCGATTCTGTAGCCGTTCTTAAGGGTTTCTAATTCGATGTTGAGGTCCTCTGTTATCGGATGCTTAGTGTTAAGTATCACAAGATTCCACGGAATCTCGTCAAATGCTTTGAGTGCCTGAGTGGTCGGTTCAGGCAGGGTAGATGTCTCGACTGCCTGAGTGCTTGTTGCGGCCACTTTGGTTTCGGCTGCTTTAGTGGTCTTATCAGAATCCTTCTTCTTGATGTTACTAAGTTTAACTATGCTGACTATCACGAATATGATGACGATAACAAGCATGATTATGAGCTCTGCAAAGAGCAGGTTGTTTCTTCTTGTATATCCAAAACCGCGACGTCTTCTCTTGTAATTGCGGTATCCGTTTGAGCTTCTCATGAGTTACTCCTTTTTTGTTATTACTTTTTCTCGATTAAAGCCTGATTCCTGTTATATACTTCAGTCATGATATTCTGTACATAAGCTCCTATGTGCTTTCTATCCTCACCTGAAAGAGTAGAAAGATCGATAGGTTCACAGAATTCAAGTACTGTCTTAGTTGATCTGATCTTAGGTGCCTGAGCTTCAAAAGCGCTTCTAGTGTTGTTCTGTACAAAAGGAACGATCTTACATCCTGTCTTCGCGGCAATCTTGAAGGAGCCGTCCTTAAAAGGAAGCATGTTGCCGTCCTTGGATCTTGTGCCCTCAGGGAAGATAGCGATGCTTGTGCCTTCCTTCACGTGGTCTATACATGTAAGTATGGCCTTAAGAGATGCCTTCATGTCATCACGGTCTATGAATACGCACTGCATGAATCCCATCCACATGGCAAGTCCCTTGATCTTCGACAATTCTGACTTAGCTACAAAGCCGGTTATTCCCTTCATACGAGGGTAGGCTATGAGTATGTCAAGGATTGAATTATGGTTACCCACGAAGAGTACCGCTTCATCCTTTGGGATATTCTCAAGACCTATGACCTTAGTTCTGATGCCGCACATGAAGAGTACGTATCTGAAGCCGTCCTTGACAATCCTCTGTGCGATTCTGTACTTCGCCTTCTTTGAAAATAAACCTGCTATGAATATGATAGGCAGGAATATGATGTTCATAATAGCGAATACGCCGATCGTCAATAGTAAAAAAATAAGGTTGAGCATAACATTACCTCTTAAAAATTCTTTTTCTATTGTATAATATTTTTCCTCGAATGGCAAGTGGGAGATGGTAAAATGCTGATAAATATGCTATAATATTCCTTAGGTTTTACCATACGGAGGATTTTATGGATAATTCTTTTTCAAAGGATGATACATGGATCGCGAAGGCGGTTGCACTCATATTCATGTTTATGCATCATCTGTGGTGGTTTCCCGAGAGGCTGTGTGGAGGGGAGCTTAAGCACTGGATAGACCTCTCAACAGGCGAGAGCCTTCCTGAATTTTTGGGATGTGTAGGAAAGATATGTGTATCCATGTTCTTCTTTCTCGGAGGATATGGTATATATATGAGTTCTAAGAACAAGCCATTTGATCTTGTGAAGAGGCTTAAGAAGCTCTATGTAAGTTATTGGAAGATATTCTTGGTGCTTGTTCCGATAGGTATCATATTCTTTTCGAATCAGGAAGACTACTGTGCGCAGTCTTTTCGCTGTCATGTTTTCGAAGATGCGAATTCGAAGTATGTGATACTTGGTTTTTTGGGAGTGAGTGACAAGTTCGATGGTAACTGGTGGTTTTTCTTCAGTTACGTGGTGGCGGTCATAACATTTCCTCTGGTGAGGAAGATTGTAGAGCGTCATACATTTGCCGTGAATCTTGCGATAGTAGTTGTTTTCGGAATACTTATGAACAACGTGTTCCCTGCGCTTGGCAGCAATTCGGCCTACGGACTTATGAAGTCCAATAGCCTGTATTCGACGTTCTTCATGCAGGATTCGCCTTTTATAGCGTGTTTCTGGATGGGAGTTATCGTTGCTAAGGACGATATCCTTGTGAGGCTTAAGGCTTCGCTTAGGGAGAACGACCTGTTCCACATGTGGTTCATGATTTTCCTGATAGTTGCTGGAGTTTGCTTAAGACGCTGGAAGTTCGGAGCTTTCTTAGATCTGTTCTCTGTGCCAGTACTTTGCGTAGCATTTGCATATGTATTCGGATACTTCAGACTGGTGAAGGCGATCTTTGTGGAGACAGGAAAGAAGAGCATGGCTATGTGGCTCATCCACGGATTTTTCTGTTTCCATGTGCATCCGCTTGCCTGGTTCATAACAAGACCTAGATACGCGCTCCCGTGCCTGCTTCTGCTCTTGCTTTGCAGCTATGTCACTGCTGTTGTCATAGAGCTATTGTGGAGGGCGATAGAAATCGTATATAAAAAAGTTGACAATACTATAAAAAAGAGAGGTGCGATACAATGATGAATGAAGATTGTATATTCTGTAAACTTGCTAACGGTGTGATCCCTGTGGAGGGACTCTATGAGGATGATGTGGTGAAGGTTATCCTTGACGCTTCACCTGCTGCCTTTGGTCATGCGCTCATACTTCCGAAGTCTCATGCAGAGAATGTATATAGGCTTGATGATGAGGTTGTGGCACATGTAGCGAAGGTTGCCAAGAAGATTGCGTGGGCGGTTAAGCTGGCGGTTGGCGCCGATGGTATCAACGTTCTTCAGAACAACGAAGCGGCTGCCGGTCAGACTGTTATGCACTATCATGTGCATGTGATCCCAAGATACAACGGCGATAGTGTCAATGTATCTTGGACTCCGAAGGATGATAACCATGCCGAAGAGATTCTGGCTAAAGTTAAGAAGTGTCTCTAAGTAAAAGTACTTGTATTATTCGTTCGGTATATGTATAATGGAAGTGTTGGTGCGTCGTGCCGACAAGTTAGAATATAAACAAGAGAGGTTTAGCTCATGCTTAATTTATCAAAGGGCGGTGCATATCTTGTTAACGGTCAGACCGTTGTAGAAGATAGTGCGACTGCGGCAAGCGAAGTAAAGGCCCTTACAGGTCTTGAAGTAACTAAGGAAGAAGCAAAGAAGGGTACCATAGCTTATGGTATTCTCTCAGATCATAATACATCCGGTAACATGGATAAGCTTAAGATCAAGTTCGATAAGCTTACATCACATGATATCACTTTCGTAGGCATCATCCAGACTGCAAGAGCATCTGGACTTGAGAAGTTCCCTATCCCTTATGTACTTACTAACTGTCACAATTCACTTTGTGCTGTTGGTGGTACTATTAATGAGGATGACCACGTATTCGGTCTTTCATGTGCTAAGAAGTACGGCGGAATCTATGTTCCACCTCATCAGGCTGTTATCCATCAGTTCGCAAGAGAAGAACTTGCGGGCGGCGGTCTCATGATCCTCGGTTCAGATTCACATACAAGATATGGTGCTCTTGGTACCATGGCTGTAGGTGAGGGTGGTCCTGAGCTTGTTAAGCAGCTTCTTTCACAGACTTATGATATTAACATGCCAGGCGTTGTGGCTGTATATATGACAGGCTCTCCTGTTAAGGGTGTAGGTCCTCAGGATGTGGCCCTTGCAATCATCGGTTCTGTATTCAAGAACGGATATGTTAAGAATAAGGTTATGGAGTTCGTAGGTCCTGGTGTATCTTCTCTTTCTGCAGATTTCCGTATCGGCGTAGATGTTATGACTACTGAGACTACATGTCTTAGCTCTATCTGGAGAACAGATGATAAGATCAAGGAATTCTATGATATTCATAAGAGACCTGCTGATTACAAGGAACTTGAGCCGGCTGCAGTCTCTTACTATGACGGCGTTGTATATGTAGAGCTTGATAAGATCAAGCCTATGATCGCTATGCCATTCCACCCAAGCAACACTTATACTATCGAGGATGTTAAGAATAACCTTTCGGATATTCTTGCGGAAGTTGAGAAGAATGCTCTTGTTAGCCTTGATGGTAAGGTTAAGTATGACCTTCACGATAAGATCATAGATGGTAAGTTCTATGTTGAACAGGGTATAATCGCTGGATGTGCCGGTGGTGGATACGAGAATATCTGTGCTGCTGCTGATATCCTTCGTGGTAAGAGTATAGGTTCAGATGAATTTACCTTAAGTGTATATCCTGCAAGTACACCTATATTTATCGAGCTTGCACGTAATGGCAGACTTGCCGACCTCATGGCAACAGGTGCCATAGTTAAGACAGCTTTCTGTGGACCTTGCTTCGGAGCCGGAGACACACCTGCTAACAATGCATTTTCAATCAGACACTCAACAAGAAACTTCCCTAACAGAGAAGGTTCTAAGATTCAGAATGGTCAGATATCTTCAGTTGCTCTTATGGATGCGAGATCTATCGCAGCTACAGCTGCTAATAAGGGATTCTTGACAGGCGCAGATGAGGTGGATGTAGAATTCACCAATCCTACATATCACTTCGACAGTACTATATACGAGAAGAGAGTATTTGATTCTAAGGGCGTGGCTGATCCATCAGTAGAGATCAAGCTCGGACCGAACATCAAGGATTGGCCTAAGATGTCTGCTCTTCCTGAGAATCTCATCCTTAAGGTTGTATCAGAGATTCATGATCCTGTAACTACAACTGATGAGCTTATTCCTT
>DOVJ01000133.1:0-232 GCA_003520145.1 Eubacterium sp. | reverse complement strand
AGTTTGCACTTTCACGTAAGGATCCTGCATATGTAGGTAAGGCAACAGAAGTTAAGAAGGGCGAGGATGCGAGAGTGGCAGGTACACCTGTATATGATGCGCTTCCTGAGCTTAAGGCAGTAGTTGACGGAATCAAGACACAGTTTGCTGGTATAACAGAAGCTAACACAGGTGTCGGAAGTACTATATTCGCTGTGAAGCCTGGTGATGGTTCTGCAAGAGAGCAGGCTGC
>DOVJ01000172.1 GCA_003520145.1 Eubacterium sp. | reverse complement strand
GTCATGGAAGGAACGAGGCCTATACTTGCCGAGATTCAGGCTCTTGTATGTAAGACTAACTTTGCTATGCCTAGGCGAACTACTAACGGTACGGACTTTAACCGTGTGAACATACTTATGGCAGTTCTTGAGAAGAAAGCGGGTCTGGAATTATACAACCAGGATGCTTATATAAATGTTGTCGGCGGCATGAAGTTTAACGATACAGGCACGGATCTTGCGATACTTGCAGCTATAGTGTCAAGCCTTACAGGTAAGGTCATACCTAAGGATACACTGATACTGGGTGAAGTGGGACTTGCGGGAGAAGTAAGGAACGTATCCTATATATCCGCAAGGGTTAGTGAAGCGGCGAAGCTCGGCTTCACAACATGCATCATACCTAAGTCAAGCCTTAGTGCCATAGAGGATAAGACTAAAGTAAAACTTGTAGGCATATCCAATATAGGCGAGATTATGAGATTTTTTAAGTGATTATGAAAGAACAAAAGAAGACAACGGAAGATAGTTTGGTGAAAGCTGTTATTCCGTCACTGTTGTACATACTTATATCAACATTTTGCTTCGCGATAGCTATGGCTTTGGGCGTAGATTCACAGAAGAACAAGAGTTATATCCTTGCAATCGAAGCGGTGATTGGAATAGTGGTATTCTCTTTGTGGTATAAGAAGGATATAAAGAGGAACTCTTTTAGGGCGGTTAAGAACACAAGACCAGGTGTATACTTTGTTATAGCTGTGATTTTTGGTATTCTTGTCTGTCTTATGACTAATTATCTGTTTGATCTGACCGGACTTAACAGGATTCCTGATGTGGTTCCTTTTAATCCTTTTTCTGATTCAAACAACGCAGTTTATGTTGTGTATAGTGTCTTGCTTGCACCTGTTTATGAGGAGCTGGTGTTCAGAGGATTTGTATATAGAAGGGCAAGAGAAGGCGGAGTAGAACATAGATTATCGTATCTTTTGTCGGCGATACTCTTTGCTTTGATACATGGTGATCTCATACAGGGGCTTTATGCGTTTATAATTGCCTTTTTTCTGTGTATGGTGTATAATAAGATAAGGATGTTGTGCGCTCCGATATTACTTCATGTGAGCGCCAACACTCTGGCTATGATGGATATATGTACAGGATTCATAACTAACAATACCAGAAAGGGACATAGACTTATTATAGTGATATGTTCTTTACTTATGATGATAGTATTGAGTGTTATTATGAATCGTTTTGTACAGACTAAGGAGGAAGAGAGATGAAGGTCTTGTCGGTTGTAGTTCCATGCTACAATTCAGAAGGATATATGAGACATTGCCTTGATACTTTGCTTACGGGCGGTGAGGATGTCGAGATCATAATAGTTGATGATGGTTCAACTAAGGATAATACGGCAGCTATAGCTGATGAATATGAGAAGAAGTACCCTGATATAGTTCTTGCTATACATCAGGAGAACGGAGGACATGGCGAGGCTGTTAACACAGGTCTTCGTTATGCCGGTGGCAGGTTCTTCAAGGTTGTTGACAGTGATGACTGGGTTAATGAAGAAAGCTATAAGAAGATCTTAGCATTCTTGAAGGAGAATATGATAACTGAGACTCCTCTTGATATGCTTATATCTAATTATGTATATGAGAAGGTCGGTGCGAGAAGAAAGAAGGTTATACAGTATCGTAACGCTCTTCCAATAGAGACTTACTTTACTTGGGATGATATAAAGCATTTTAAAGTTGACCAGTACATACTTATGCATTCTGTCATCTATAGGACAGAGCTTCTTAGAGAGTGTCAGCTTTCGCTTCCTGCCCATACTTTCTATGTTGATAATCTCTTTGTGTTCGAACCGCTTCCATACGTTAAGAATATGTATTACATAGATACGAACTTCTATCGTTACTTTATAGGAAGAGCCGATCAGTCGGTCAATGAAGAGATCATGATAAGCAGGATCGATCAGCAGATAAGAGTCACTAAAACTATGATCGATTATTTTCACTTTGATAAGATTGAGAATAAGAGATGCCGTTATTATATGATCAATTATCTCAAGATGATGATGATGGTGCCATCTATTATGCTCATCCTATCCGGAACACAGGAGAATCTCGCGAAGAAGAAGGAACTGTGGTCTTATCTTAAGACTATCAATCTTAAGCTTTGGTTCAAGATAAGATTCAGCCGTATTGGCAGTGCTGTGAATATTCCTGGAAGAGGCGGACGCAAGATATCAAAGCTTGGATATAAGGTTTATCAGAGATTCATAGGATTTAATTAAGAAAAAGGGAGGAAATATTATGACAAACATGTTTGATCTTACAGGGAAAGTAGCTGTAGTAACAGGCGCTAATACAGGACTTGGACAGGGTATGTGCGTAGCACTTGCATCAGCAGGCGCTGACATAGTCGGTGTAGCAAGAAGAGAGTGCTCCGAGACAAAGGCGCTTGTAGAGAAGGAGGGCACTAGATTCGTTGAGGTGATAGCTGACCTTGGCACTATAGAGCCGGTTGAGAGAATCCTTAATTCTGCTATAGAAGCTTATGGACATGTAGATATACTTGTTAATAACGCAGGTCTTATAAGAAGAGAAGATGCTATCAATTATTCTGAAGAGGACTGGGATGCTGTTGTTAGTGTCAACCAGAAGACAGTTTTCTTCCTTTCACAGGCATTCGCAAGACAGTATGTTAAGCAGGGGACTAAGGGCAAGATTATAAATGTTGCGTCTATGCTCTCATATCAGGGCGGTATCAGGGTTCCTGCATATACTGCAAGTAAGAGCGCCATCTTAGGTCTTACAAGAGCGCTTGCCAATGAGTGGGCAAAGTACGGCATCAACGTCAATGCAATCGCGCCAGGATACATGGAGACTAACAACACACAGGCACTCAGGGCTGACGCGGACCGTAACGAAGCAATCCTCGAGAGAATCCCTGCAGGACGCTGGGGAACTAAGGAGGATATGGGCGGAACAGTTATATACCTCGCATCACAAGCTTCTGATTACGTTAACGGCTTCACTGTTGCGGTTGATGGCGGCTGGCTTGCTAGATAATTAAGTAAGCTATGATGTAGATTTTGATATGATTTATAAGAGAGTTTGGCTTTTTGCCAGACTCTTTGTTATTAGCCTTTTGTTTTTGTTGAAAGTATTCGCTCAATAGAATATAATATAATTAGGGTGGAGTACACATTTTTGGAGGGAAAAGATATGGATTATTTGACTTCAGCAGAATGTGCAGAGAAATGGAATGTTTCGCAGAGATGGGTGGCAATTTATTGTAAAAATGGCAGGATTAAGGGAGCCATTCAGCGAGGGCGCATGTGGTTTATACCAGCAGGTACGGAAAAGCCCATTGACCCGCGTAAAACTCGAAAAATGACACAAAATATAAAAGTAAGATCATGACCAATAGCCTATTCCGAACTTTAAGTTATCTCAGGAATTGGTTGATGATGAGGAACTGTCGCTCAAGATGTCGCTCAAGATGTCGTTCAAGATGTCGCTCAAGAAAAGACCGCAAGTAAATACGAATAATAGATTTTAGAATTAATAGAAAATGATGAAAAGATCTCTCGCGAAGAAATAGCGCAGAAGATTGGAGTAAGTAAAAAACGATTGAGCGAGAGATGAAAAAACTGGTTAATGTAACCTATGTTGGAAGTGGATATAGCGGCCATTGGGAAATCAAGGGTTAGTATTGAATTATTGTTTTAGATGGTTTTGTACGAGGTGACGGAAAAATGAGAATACAAGTGGTTTGTTCCAAGCCGAGAAAAGAAACGAATGGCAGTACAAGTGAAATAGAATATGTTTCGTTACGAGACATTCGTTCCATAGATGAATATGATGTTACGGTATTAGATTTGGCGGCTCCTGAAATATGGTGTAATGACGGCGATAAAATCGACACTATCAATCAAGAGAATCATTTCGAAAGTATGAGTTACATGCTTTCAAGTAGCAAGGCACCTATTTTGATCTGCTTACCCCAGAATATTGGCTTTAAGCATAAAAATAAATACAAGAATATAATAATAGATACAGATCTTAAGGATATGATAAAGGAATATGAGGGCATTCTAAATAGCCTTTTTCACCCCCTTTTTAAATGGGGATTGCGTTATGAGAATACAGTGACGACGATCGAGAATCAAGAATTTACGGCAGCTTTTTATTTTTCCACTACCCCAGATGGTTGGGTGGTTTGCAAATCAAAAAGTAATAGAGCTGTTTTAATAAAATCTGATAATGTCTATGTTACTACACTCTCAATAGAAAATGTTGATAAGTTGAAACTAGTGTTGGGTGTAATAGGGTTAAAGAATGAACGGCAGGAAGTGCCGGATTGGATGATACATTACCCTATGTTTGATGATGAAAAGCAAAAGTCCGCTATAGCCGAATGGGAAAGACAGATAGAAGGTTTGCAGGCGAATATAGAAAAGTCGAAACAAATACTTATTCAAAATGACAGGATGAAATCGGTTCTGTACAAGACGGGCGAACCATTAGTGGAAATTGTTTTTGAAATCTTGCAAGAATTACTCGGATGCGATCTGTCAGAGTTTGTTGACGAGAAAAAGGAAGATTTTCTGTTTCAGGTCAAGGATGTTATTTTCATTGGCGAAATAAAGGGTGTCAATCATAACGTGAAAAATGAGAACATTTCTCAGCTAGATGTGCATTATCAAAGTTATATGGATGATCATGAACTAACCAATGAAACAAAAGTGAAGGCTTTATTGATTATGAATTACCAAAAGAATAAAGAACCTAATCAAAGGGACCAGGTAAAAGAAACTCAAATCAACCTGGCAAAAAGAAATGGAAGTCTGATAATAGATACTCTAACACTGTTAAGAGTTTTAGAAAAATACAGAGATGGACTAATTGCAAGAAATGAGATTTTAGCAATGCTGTCAGAGCAAACGGGAATTCTTGTATTGGGTGAGAATTTAGAATAGACGCAATGATTTCATTGTATTAACCTTGGAGGAAAAGTATATGGACAATAAAAGCATTAAAAAACTGGAAGCTGACCTTTGGGAGTCGGCGGATCTTCTCAGAGCGGGATCCAAGCTGACTTCTCAGCAGTACTGTATGCCAGTATTGGGTTTGCTGTTCCTGAGATATGCGTATAGCAGATTTAAGAAGGTTGAAGAAGAGATTCTGAAGGACAGACCGGTCAGGAACGGTCACGTGATGCCTGTAGAAGCCTCCGACTTCGCGGAGAAGAGCGCACTGTATCTTCCGAAAGAAGCGCAGTATTCATACCTTGTAAATTTGCCGGAGGATATCAAGGCAGCGAATATCGTGGCGGAGAATGGGCAGCAGATGAACAGCCTGGGAGAGGTCGTGAACCATGCGA
>DOVJ01000169.1 GCA_003520145.1 Eubacterium sp. | reverse complement strand
AAGAGACACCCATAGCTATGGATATTACCCTCTATAGTATGATTGAGATAGTATTCGTTATCGGCGCCAAGCGCTATAGGATAACTAAATCCTATGCCAGGCATATCTATATAGCCCTGCGCCTGAGGATTGATAGCAAGAAGCGCCGCATGATCATACTTAAGGAACTTATATTCCTTCTCAATCTTAACATCAGCAAGTACATCATCACTTACAAGTACTTCAGGCGCAACTGCATTCTCGCTGTCAAAGACCTCACTCTTGACCTTAGCATACTGCTTGTCGCCTATCTTATAATTAACAAAGATCACGATGAGATTTATGAGCGCGTACAAAAAAACTATAACTGATATAACAAGAATAACATTGCGAATTATATCAGACTTTTTCATAGGTTTGCCGGAACGCTTTAGTATGTTCATAATCTCTCCGATATTAGATCATATTGGCACTGCCGAATATAGCAACCTTTTCTCTTACTACTTCCTTGATTGCTTCGCTACCAGGTGCAAGAAGCTTACGAGGATCAAAGCCCTTACCCTGAAGGTCCTTACCTGCTTCTATGTATTCACGAGTAGCCTTCTGGAATGCCCACTGACACTCTGTGTTAACATTGATCTTAGATACGCCCATAGAGATGGCCTTCTTGATCTGATCGGTAGGTATTCCTGTACCACCATGAAGAACAAGTGGAATATCTCCGACTGTGGACTTGATGTTCTCAAGAACGTCAAAGCGAAGTCCTGGCCAGTTATCTGGATACTTACCATGTATGTTACCGATACCTGCTGCAAGCATAGTGATTCCAAGATCAACAAGCTTCTTGCACTCTTCAGGATCTGCGCACTCACCAAGTCCGATAACGCCATCTTCTTCTCCGCCGATAGAACCTACTTCTGCTTCAAGAGATAAGCCTCTTTCGTTACAGATATCAACAAGTTCCTTAGTCTTCTCAAGATTCTCATCAAGAGGAAGTGAAGAACCATCAAACATTATAGAAGAGAAACCCGCTTCTATACACTTCTTGCATCCTTCATATGTACCATGATCAAGATGAAGTGCAACAGGGACAGTTATACCGAGACTCTCATCCATAGCTCTTACCATAGCCGCAACAGTCTTAAAGCCTGTCATATACTTACCTGCGCCCTCTGATACACCAAGGATTACAGGAGTATTAAGTTCCTGTGCAGTAAGAAGGATTGACTTAGCCCACTCAAGATTGTTGATGTTGAAGTGACCAACAGCATACTTTCCTTCTCTTGCCTTGTTTAACATGTCTTTTGCTGAAACTATCATATAATTATCCTCCGTGAATATTATTTACTGATTATGATTGATTATTAGAGGTCCACCTTCCAGACGAACCGCATGGAAGAACCAACCCCGTCGACTTAACCTTAAGTCCTATCTCATCAGATTCAACCTTACCACCATGCGACTTACACACAGTCGTAGAGATCATATACGTAAGAACGCTTGGTGCAAGTCCTGTTGTGTAGGAATTAATAAGAAAGAACTTAGCATCGTCAGATAGAAGCTTTGCACACTCGCTAACCAAAGGATATATACTCTCTTCGATTTTCCATATCTCACCCTTAGGACCTCTTCCGTAAGATGGTGGATCCATGATTATACCATCATAGTGATTACCTCGCCTTATCTCACGTTCAACGAACTTAAGACAGTCATCCACTATCCAGCGTATAGGTGCGTCCGAAAGATTACTCAGTGCAGCATTCTCCTTAGCCCAGGCTACTATACCCTTCGCAGCATCTACATGAGTGACTGAAGCGCCAGCACTCGCAGCAGCTATGGTAGCGCCGCCTGTATATGCAAAGAGGTTTAAGACCTTAAGTTTTCTGTCTGACTTTCTTATGATGTCAGAAAACCAGTCCCAGTTAGTCGCCTGTTCTGGAAATATACCTGTATGCTTGAAGCTGAATGGCTTAAGGTTAAACTTAAGATTCCCATAAGATATCGTCCACTGATCCGGAAGGTCGAAGAATTCCCACTCTCCACCGCCTCTGTTACTGCGGTGATAATAAGCGTTAATCTCACTCCAGAGTTTCTTATCCTTCTTAGTCATCCATATTGCCTGAGGATCGGGTCTTCTAAGTATATATCTGCCGAAGCGCTCTATCTTCTCGCCTTCGCTGGTATCGAGTACCTCATAGTCCTTCCAGCCATCTGCTACCCACATGGTAATTCTCCTAACTTACTTATATCTTACGAATTCATCTACTCCTATATTAACACTTGAAAGCCTTTAAGTCAATATATACTGCTCCAGAGATGTAGCGAGATGGCATAGTCACACACTCCTTACCATATCCATCATTGAGATATATGTATCTGTTGCGCAACAAAAATCCCATGCGATATCCATTAGCTACACCCCAGTGGCTATTATAATTAGGATGTTTCCTGATCTTCACTATCACAGGAAGCCCTCTCCTTATATAACGCCTTATAAGAAAGAAGGTGTATATATATGGCTTCACACACATATATCTTACAGGTTCTCCTAATCCTCTCTCCTTAAGATAGGCGTTCAGACCATCTGTCAGTTCATGAAAATCAGTTAATCCCTTTACATAATCCGAATTAATATATTCGATGAGCTCCCTGCCGTTAGAAGTATTGAACTTCTTCGAAGGAAGGACTTTTTTAGTCACATTGTCATAATAATACTTAAGCAGTATAGCAGAAGCAACCGCGCCACATCGATTGTCCGGATTGTAATCAAACGCTTTCAAAGGCGATGTAAGTATTCTTTTTTCCCTTAATAGGATCATCTTTTCTTAGCTTTCTGCTTAAGCTTCAGTTTCTTTGCTTTAGCCTTTAACTTTGCGTT
>DOVJ01000231.1:3527-8616 GCA_003520145.1 Eubacterium sp. | reverse complement strand
AGAGAGGATCATGAAGTATTATATCTTGATAAACCAAAAATATGGGATAGATACGGAGGATGGCTTGCGGACATATATTCATGATATGCTTGGTGAGGCATCATAATCAATAAAAGTGAAATTAAGCATTTCAAGAATGTGAGGTGAACCATAATGATATATGAATATATTATTCAGAATTATGATAATGGCGAACCAATCTTCCTAAGTGAACTTCCGGGTAATTCAAAGGATTATCTTAGACAAGAGATGAAGCAACTTTGTGATAATGGAAAATTGGAACGCTTATATAACGGTGTGTACTATCTTTCTTATTTGACAATTCTCGGAACTAAAGGGAAGATGTCGATTGATCGTTATATTGAGAAGAAGTATCTGAATGCTGGAGGTTATGTGACTGGTCTTTGGCTTGCGAATAAATACGGGTTTACCACACAGAATCCGTCGTGCTACGAAGTATGCAGCAACGTGGCGACTACGAAGCAGAGAAAGCAAATCATTGACGGCAATACAATTATTGTATATAAGCCTGTGACATATATTACGGAAAAGAACAAGTCTGTTCTACAGTTTCTTGATCTGATGTCTGTCATTGATAAGTATAGCGAAATCAAGGGCACAGAACTTGTGACAAAACTGAAAAAATATGTGGAGTCTGTTAAGGTTGATTTTTCTGTGGTAAAGGAACTTTTGTCGTTCTATCCAGACAAGGTATATCGGAATATCTACGAAGGAGGATTAATGGGTGAGTTGGTATAAGGCAGCCCCTCTTTAGACGTTTTAAGGGTTGTTTTAGTCAAAGAAAAGCTATGTTGAAGTCAACGAGAAACCCCGAAGGCTTGAAAACTTCGGGGTTTCCCGTTGACTAAATTGTGAACTATATTTTTTTAGTTAGTCAAGGATAGGTTTGTATGAATTCATGTACAGCTTTGACAAATACATCTATCCCCTCTTCATCGATTCCTGAATAATTAACTACAAAAGTGCGCTCGTATTCGGGTGCGCTTTTTTCATACGAATCAAGTACTGAAGATATCAGTATTCCGTGTTCTTCAAAGTGCTTAGAAAGCGCTTCGTGTGTGCCTCTTTTGAAGGTCATAAGAAAGTATGAGCCGACTTCACTGTCACTGATCGTGATATCACCGCTTTCTATCAGAGGGCGGCAGGCCTTCAGGAAGTATTCGCGTATCATGCGGTTATTGCGTCTGATGCGGTTGATGTTCTTGTCTAGATAGCCTTCGTCTATGAAGTGTGCTAGTGCAAGCTGCTCAAAGCTTGGCACAGAGCAAGAGTAGAAGTTGACTGAAGTTTCATAACGCTTCATGAGCTTAGGTGGCAGTATCATATATCCGATTCTGAAGGAAGGCCCTATGATTTTGGAAAATGTATTGATATATATGACTTTGCCTCCTACATCTATACTCTGCATAGATTTGATAGGCATACCCTTATGGCGGTACTCACTGTCGAAGTCATCCTCTATTATGTAGCGTTCTTTCTTTTCGTTCGCCCATTCAAGGAGCTTGATGCGGTCGCTTATGTTGAGGATGTCTCCTGTAGGATAGTTATCTGAAGGAGAGATGTTGATTATATCGCAGTTTTCTCTTGTCAGCGAATCTGTTAAGTCATCAGACAGCGAAAGTGCGCTATAATTGATACCGCTTGCCTTCATAAGAGCCTTGATGTTAGCTGAACTTGGCTCTGCTACCGCGTAGTGCCTGTCGTTGCCAAGCAGTCTAAAAAGCTTCATGTATAGGTATTCTACACCAGCACCGATGATTATACGGTCAGGCTGTACATCCATAGATTTGCTGGCTTTAAGGTAGTTACTTATGGAGACACGAAGCTTATATAGGCCGTTATATGGAACTGTCTCGAATAGAAGGTCATCATAGCTTGAGAGGACTTCACGCATGACTTTGCGCCAGATACTGTCGGGGAAAAGCTCGCGGTTTACTTTGTTGCTCTTAAGGTCAAGGATATAGTTATGAGCTGGAGCTTCTTCTTTTTTGACTGCAGGCGCAGTTATAGAAGGAGTCATGTAGTTATTTACATCATCTACATAGAAGCCAGACTTTTCTTTGGAGTAGATATAGCCTTCGAGCATGAGCTGATAATAGGCGTTCTCTACGGTTTTTATGCTCACGCCACTAGTAGCAGCAAGGCTTCTTTTGGAAGGAAGCTTTTGGTTATGTACATACTTTTTGTCGATTATATCCTGTCTTATCTGATCATACAGTTTTAAGTATAGCTTATCCAATCTGACCTCCTAAAATAAAAACAAACTGGTTATCAAAAAGTGTTCAGTCTTAATATATAATAGCATCATACGGTTGAAAAGTCCAGTGGATGTGACCGTATGTAAAACTTGAGTTTGTTTTCCAAATATGATATACTTTACAAGGGGCAATGGTTGGCTAACCGTTGCCTTTTGTATTAGTTGCAAGGCATGGAGAATTCTTATGAAGTATATTCTTGACAGAGTGATCATATATGCGCTTTTGTTTTACATCATGAGTCAGAGACTAGATGGAACTGGCTTTTTGTATGTGTTCTACTATATGGTTTTTGCAGGGTGCGTTCAGGTATATCTTCTCTATGATGTTGAGAAGAGAACGACTTCTTATAAGCGTGCGGCAGATATATGCTCTGTTGTATATATGCTTTTGTCTTTTGTGGGTGATCTCTTCTTTTTTATCCCGATCGCTATATATGACTTAGTTCGCACAAAGTGCAGGGCTCTCTATCCACTTATAGTTATAGCCACTGCCAATATGCTTTACGAAGGCGACTTATATATGGTCATAGTCTCCGTGATAGCCACAGTGTTAAGTACATTTACAACTGATTATGAGAGGATTCAGTCAGGATATAAGAAGCTTCGCGATGACGATGAAGAGCAGAGAAGGAAGCTTCTTGATACTAACAGAGAACTCATACAGTCGAAGGATGAACTTGTGTATATGACGCAGTTGTCTGAGCGAAATCGTATCGCAAGAGAAATCCATGACAATGTGGGACATGTGCTGTCACGTACGATCCTTCAGGTGGGAGCGCTTCTTACAGTTCATAAGAAGGATCCGCTGTATGAGGAACTTTCGCCGATACGGGAGAATCTTGACCTTGCGATGAACAGCATAAGAAGAAGTGTTCACAGCATATATGATGAATCGATAGATCTTAAAGTAGCTCTTAGTGAGGCTGTTGAGCCTCTAAGAAGAGAAGAGTGGGAACTTGATTATGCTTATGATGCAAGCGATGATATACCGCGTAACATCAAGATAGCTGTGATAGCGATAGTGAAAGAGTGTGTGTCTAACGCTATCAAGCACAGCAAGAGTCACAGTGTTATGATAAGGTTCATAGAACATCCTAAGATGTATCAGATCATAGTTCATGACCGTGGTGTGAAGGGGGAACATATTGTGATCGATCCTTCTAACGAAGGTATGGGGCTTAGCAGTATCAGAAACCGTGTGGAGGAGTTAGGTGGTAATCTTATCATCTCAGCGGATGATGGCTTCAGGGTATTTGCTACGATCAGAAAAGAGGTATAGAGTTGAAGGTTGTAATAGTTGATGATGATAAGTTAGTTGCGATGTCTCTTAAGACTATCATAGGTTCTGAAGAGGATTGTGAAGTGGTCGCTGTTCTTAATTCTGGAGAAGAAATCGTAAGAGAGTATGGGAAGCTTCTTCCGGATGTGCTTCTTATGGATATCAGGATGCAGGGGATGACAGGTATCGATGCTGGAAGAGAGATACTTAAGGAACACTCTGACGCAAAGATACTGTATCTCACAACATTTAACGATGGTGAATATATACAGAATGCGCTTATGATGGGAGCGAAGGGGTACATCATAAAGCAGGATTTTGAAGGGATAGTACCTTCTATCAAGGCTGTATACTTAGGACAGACTGTATTTGGGAGTGAGGTTGTGTCGCATCTTCAGGCAGGAGGTGATGCGCCTAAGGATAAGTATAATCTTCTTCTTGAGAAGGGACTTACAGAGCTTGAGGCGCGTATAACAGTGTGTGTGTCACAAGGACTGTCTAATAAGGAGATCGCTGATAAGCTTGCCCTGTCAGAAGGAACAGTGAGGAATTACTTAAGTAACATCTTAGCAAAGCTTGACCTTAGGGATAGGACGAATCTTGCGATATACTATTATGATAAGATATGAGGTTTTTTATGGATGATAGACTAAGAAAGCAGCTTGAATTTGCTCTTGAGATAGATAAGGAAAAGAATATACTCAGGCAGACACATCTGTCTGGGCATGGGCGCAGGGAGAATGATGCTGAACACGCATGGCATATGGCTATCATGGCCTATATACTTCGTGAGTATGCTAACGAGAGCGTCGATATAGGCAAGGTTATGCTCATGTGTCTCATACATGATGTGGTTGAGATAGACGCTGGTGATACTTATGCTTATGATGATGAGGCGCTTAGTAGTCAGGCAGAGCGTGAACAGCGCGCTAAGGAGCGTATATATTCTCTCCTGCCACCTGATCAGTGCAAGGAGTTATCTGAGCTTTTTGATGAATTCGAGGAGTGTAAGACACCTGAGGCTAGATTCGCTCATGTTATGGATAACCTTCAGCCTATTATGCTCAATAACAGTAACGGCGGTTCGGACTGGGTAGAGCATGGTGTGAGTGCTAAGAAGGTATATAAGAGGCAGGAGAGGATTAAGAACGGGGCTTCTGATGTACTCTATGATGTGATAGATGGTATCATCAAGGAGAATAAGAAAAAAGGTAACTTGAAGTGATATTGAAGTTGGATTGAAGTTGGATTGAAGTTATATTGAAGTTGGATTGAAGTTATATTGAAGTTGACATTGAAGTGATATTGAAGTTGACATTGAAGTGATATTGAAGTTGACATTGAAGTGATATTGAAGTTGACATTGAAGTGATATTGAAGTGATATTGAAGTTATATTGAAGTTATATTGAAGTTAATAGCAATCTATAGCTTATGGGGGTTAAATTAACCCCCCATTTTTGTTATTGCTATGCTGTTAGTCAATATGAAAGGCTGAAAAAACTATCACGAGGACGATTCGCAAGATTTCGT
>DOVJ01000231.1:0-3377 GCA_003520145.1 Eubacterium sp. | reverse complement strand
AGTATAGAAATCTTGACGTGTCCTAGTGATAGTTTTTTACAGGGACAGCCCCTTTTTTGTTATTGCTATGATGTTAGCCAATATGAAAGGCTGTAAAAAAATTTCTAAAAATACCTTGACACACGATATACTTCGTGATATGATGTATAACATAAAAGGAGGTATATCATGGATATTCAATTAAAACGTGGTCTCCTGGATGTATGTGTCCTTGCAGCCATTAAGGATGAAGATACCTATGGATATCAGATCATAAGGGATATGAAGCCCTATATGGATTTGTCTGAGTCTACACTGTACACCATCCTTAAGAGACTTGAATCGGCATCTATGATAACGGTCAGGTCTGTGGAGCATGAGGGCAGACTCAGGAAGTATTATCATATCACAGATATCGGGCTTCGACGGATAGAAGAGTTTCGAAGCGACTGGGATGAGATTATGGCAATCTATCGGTTTATAGCAAGGGAGGACAAGAATCGTGAGTAAAGAAGAGTTTTTAAGTGAACTTCGAAGCAGGCTTAACGGTCTGCCGCAAGAGGATATAGAAGATCGTGTGCAGTTTTATGCAGAGATGATCGATGATCGTATGGAGGATGGCTTAAGTGAAGCGGATGCTGTTGCCAATATAGGCAGTATCGATACAATCGTTTCACAGATCATGTCAGAGATACCGCTTAGCAGGATAGTTAAGACTAAGACTGCAGGACGTAAGAAGTTAAGCGGTGCGGCCATAGCACTTCTAGTGATAACTTCGGTTGTATGGGTTCCGCTTTTGATGGCGGGAATAATCATATTTGCATCAGCGTATGTAGCTCTTTGGGCAGTTGTTGTGGCACTTATTGCAGCGGGTGCATCTATGTACATCGGTGGTGTTGGTGTTATGGTAGGTTCTGCTGTATTCTTTAGCCAGGGCAATGCGATGGCTGGAGTGTTCTATATCGGCGCGGGTATAGCGCTTATAGGCTGCGGTATGATCATGACTGTTATAGTATGGCTTTGCATAAAGGGAGTTATCAAGCTTGGCGCTGCAGTGTTGCTTGGTGTTAAGAAGCTTTTGATCGGAGGTAATAAGAGATGAAAAGGGTTATTAGATTCTTATTGGTATGTGGTATAATATTAGTGATCATAGGTGGTATAATCGGAACATGTGCATTCTCTTCTTTGGGATTTGATGTATCCAAGCTTGATTCAGCTAAGTATAGACATGAGGAATACGAGATTGATGACAAGTATTCGAGCATCTATGTTAAGACTACTGTAGAGGATGTCGAGATAGTAGTAGGTGATTCTACTAAGATTGTATGGGATGGCTATGAGAACAGCGAGCTTTCGTACGAGGTTGTTGATGATAAGCTTGCTATAGAGGTTAAGGATGGTAAACAGAATGGGCTTAACATAGGTTTTCACACTAACGATACT
The DNA here is from genome assembly GCA_003520145.1 of Eubacterium sp. Taxonomy (GTDB): domain Bacteria; phylum Bacillota; class Clostridia; order Lachnospirales; family Lachnospiraceae; genus UBA9775. The sequence continues at coordinate 1,955 of DOVJ01000231.1, read as the reverse complement.
AAGCTTGTGATCACTATTCCTGAAGATAAGTATAAGGATATCGACTTTGACCTTACTACAGGTGATGTGGAAGTCGAGAATCTTAAGTGTGAATCTCTTACAGTTAAGACCAATACAGGTGATGTGTACTTAAGGGATCTTCTTGCGGATAAGAAGATATCTGTTAAGGGCAATACCGGTGACGTGGATCTCAAGTATTGTGATTCTGATTATATCTATCTTAAGACCAACACTGGCGATGTTACAGCTACGCTTCTTACATACAAGGAATTCTCAGGAAGAAGTAATACAGGTGATGTAAGATTCCCTAAGCCATCAGCTGATTCAATTATCGGTGTTAAGGGCAAATGTATTGCTGAAACCAACACGGGTGATGTTAATGTCGGAATTTCAAATAAGGAATAGGTGTCTATGATAACATTTATATACAATATTGTTTTTTTAATATCGGTATTGTGTGCGGTTATGTATGTGTACATGTGGCATAAGCACTATGATGTGAACTTCACTATGATATTCACACTTATACCGATAGCGTGCGTCGGATATATGCTTTTGGCGCATTCGACAACGGTTGAAGAGGCTTTGGTTGCTACTAAGATCGCTTATATAGGAGGAAGCTTTTTGGAGCTTTTTATGCTCTACAGTATCTTCAATCTTTGTCATATACCTATCAAGAAGTGGATCAGGGCAGGGCTCTTTGTGATCAATGCTCTTGTGTATGCTGCGACTCTTACAGCAGGCTTTAATACTGTATTCTATAAGAGCGCGACACTTACACGTACGCGCTTTGGCGTGAAGCTTATCAAAGAATATGGTGTTATGCACACTATATTCTATGCAGTCATCGTCGTGTACTTTGTGATCGGTATGGTTGCCATGGGATACTCGTGGTATAAGAAAACTGTGTCGCGCAGGGTGATAGCTATGCTTGTTATCCCCAACGTTATCTCTTTCGCTACATTTTTCCTCGGAAAATACGTGTGGGGGGAGGCAGATGTTGTACCTGTAGCCTATGTTATCGCGGAGGGTGTATATCTTCTTATTGCGTACAGGGTCAACCTCTACGATGTGGCTGGCACGGTGATAGATTCTATGATTCAGGAAGATGGCGTAGGCTTTATCTCATGCGATTTTAATTGTCGTTATCTCGGCAGCAACGAGATGGCTAGGAAGATCATACCGGCACTTTCGTCTAAGGCTGTTGATGAGCCGCTTGAATACAATCCGACTGAGAGGCGCATAAGGCACTATATAGAGAGCTTCAAGAGCGATAATAACGAAAATTCGTATGTATATGTTGTTCACGGCGATAATGGTGACCCGGATGACGAGCGGATATACAACGTGGCGGTTGGATACCTCTATGATGGCAACAGAAAGCGCGGATACCTCATAACATTTATCGATGATACAGCGAACAGAAAGTATATCAGTCTTATAGACAAGTACAATGATGATCTTAAGGAAGAGGTTGATGAGAAGACCAAGCACATCGTAGAGATGCATGACAATCTTGTCATGAGTCTTGCTGTGATGGTTGAAAGTCGTGATAATTCGACCGGTGGCCATATCAAGCGTACCAGCGAGGGCGTGAGGATCCTCATAGATGAGATCAATAGGTCTGGAGTTTACTCGCTTACACCGAAGTTCTGCAAGGATGTCATTAAGGCGGCGCCTATGCACGACCTCGGTAAGATAGCGGTCGATGATGCAATCCTTAGGAAGCCTGGACGCTTCACTGATGAGGAATATGAGCAGATGAAGAGGCATGCTGCAGAAGGCGCGAAGGTTATCCACGAGATCCTTCTCAATACCGATGATGAGGAATTCAAGGTGGTTGCAGAGAATGTAGCGCACTATCATCATGAGCGCTTTGACGGTTCTGGTTATCCGGATGGCCTTGTTGGAGAAAATATTCCGGTTGAGGCAAGGATCATGGCTGTTGCGGATGT
>DOVJ01000223.1 GCA_003520145.1 Eubacterium sp. | reverse complement strand
TCAAGATTTCTATCTTTTTGCAAGTCGTCCTCGTGATAGTTTTTTACAGCCTCTCTTTTTATTATAATGATCTAAAACTGATGAATATAGAAAGGAAAGTATATGCAGGGAGAATTAAAAAAGAGAAGTGAGATAGACGATGAGTTTAAGTGGAAGCTTGAAGACATATTTGCTGATAGAGATGAGTTTTTAAAGGCTGTTGAGGAAGCGAAAGCCCTTACTCGTGAATTTGTCGCATGTAAGGATGAGATGATAAAAAGTGCATCTGCGCTTAAAGCGGCACTTGATTCCTATGAGGCTATCAACATCAAGCTTGAGAATGTTTATTCTTATGCTAACATGAGTTATGACCAGGATACAGGCGAGAATTCAAGCCAGGAATTGTATCAGATAGCGCAGTCACTTTACAGCATGATTCTTTCAGAGACCGCTTTTTTCTCGCCTTTGATACTCAGTATGAAGGATGGTCTGCTTGAAAAGTATTACGAGGAGGAAGAGGGATTATTAAAATATCGTTGCTTCCTTACTGAACTTCTAAGAACTAAGGAACATACACTTTCGCCACAGGAAGAGCAGATGCTTGCGGAAGCTTCACAGATGGGCAACGCCATAGCGAATTCCTACAAGATGCTTCTTAATGCTGATATTAAGTTTCCTGATATTGAGACTAAGGAGGGTACTGTAACTCTTTCTAACGGTCGTTACATCCCGCTTATGCAGTCTGATGACAGAGAACTAAGAAAGAAAGTATTCGAGACCTATTATGATGCGTATAAGGATCATGTGAATACGTTTGCGTCGCTGTATGATGGACAGTTAAAGCGCCTTGCCTTCTTTGCAAAAATGAGAAAATATGAGTCAAGCTTTGTGGCATCAGTTGATTCTAACGCTGTAGACCCGAAGGTGTGTCTTAATCTCATAGAGGCTGTTCATGATAACATGGATAAGATGTATGCTTATGTTGCTAAGCGTAAGGCTATTATGGGCTATGATAAGCTTCATATGTATGATATCTATGTGCCGATTGTCAGTGATGTGGAGTGGAAAATCGATTACAAAGAAGCCTGCGATATGACCTTGAAGGCTTTGAAGGTCCTTGGTGATGAATATATAGGAATTGTTACCAAAGCATTTGATGAGAGATGGATAGACGTATATGAGAACGAGAATAAGCGTTCGGGCGCGTATTCTTCTGGTGCGTACGGAGTTCACCCTTACATGCTTCTCAATCACAACGATACACTTGATGATGTGTTCACGCTTGTGCATGAGATGGGACATTCGATCCATACATGGTATTCGACTCATAATCAGACTTACTTTGACGCTGATTATAAGATATTTGTGGCGGAGGTTGCTTCTACTACGAACGAGCTTCTGCTTCTTATGTATCTTCTCGATCACACTGATGATGAGGATAAGAAGAGATATCTTAAGAATCACTATCTCGATAACTTCAAGAGCACGCTCTACAGACAGACTATGTTTGCGGAGTTTGAACTTAAGACTGCAGATATGTTAAAGGACGGTGTGCCTGTGACGGCGAAGAATCTGTGTGATCTGTATGCAGAGCTTAACAGTCTCTACTATGGTCCTGATATGGAGCATGACGATCATATAGCTTATGAGTGGTGCAGGATACCTCACTTCTACTACAACTACTATGTATATCAGTATGCGACAAGCTTTGCGGCGTCTGTAGATATAGCTAAGCGTATATATGACGGCGAAGCTGGCATGGTTGATAAGTACCTAAGTTTCCTTAAGAGCGGCTGCACGTCGGATCCTGTGAGTCTTCTTAAGATAGCAGGAGTTGACTTATCGACCAAGGAGCCTGTCTGCAGGGCACTTGAGGTATTTGGAAAGCTGGTTGAGGAATTTTGAAAAAGCTTAACAGATCATCGCTTATCATAACGGGACTTGCGCTTTTGATCAACATACTTGCCCTGATCTTAAGACCATTTGCCAATGCTGTGGCTAAGCTTCAGGTTGTGTCTATGTGGACTTTTGGAAGACTCTTTGGGTTATTGCCTTTTAGTGTAGGCGAGGTTATGATAGTGGTTGCGATCATGTATGTGGTCGCGGTTATTGTAAGCATCTTTATAAAGCGTATCAGATACAGGATGCTTTGCGTATTCTTCTTTGTTGTGTCCTGTGTACTGATGATCATGACGATTAATTGTTTTGTTCTGTATCATGCTGATTCTTTTGGTGACAGATACTTAACAGAAGAGTATAATTATGAACAGGATGATATCTATGAACTTCGTGAATATATAGTAAGCGAGTGCAATCGTTTAAGTCTTCTGCAGGATCGGGATGAACAGGGGCATGTCACTTATGATAAGAACATCGAACAAGAATCTGTTAAGGCCATGAAGGCTCTTGGTAAGACTTATTCCATGCTTGATGGAGTGTATCCTAAGCATATCAAGAAGATACACTATTCGGAGTTCATGAGCCAGCAGTATGTGGCGGGGATATATTATCCTTTTTCCATGGAGTCGAATGTCAATACACTTATGTACATAATGAATTATCCGGCTACCATGTGTCATGAGCTTGCGCACCTAAAGGGCTTCATCTACGAGGATGACGCAAGCTTCATAGCATATCTTGCCTGCACGCAGTCTGATGATGTATTCATGCAGTACAGCGGATTTTTGAGTGTCCTTGATTATGTGCTTGATGCATGTGATCAGGCGAAGGAGCGAGGTGGATATGATTGGGAACTGACACCTGTTTCCGAGAAAGTCTGGGTTGACGATATATTTCTAGATGCTGCGGCGTGGAAGAAGGTCGAAGAAAAGGCTGTGATTAGCACCGAGATAGTGTCTGATGTTGCGGATAAGGCGATAGATACGTCTCTTAAGTTCAATGGTGTTAAGAGCGGAATAGACAGTTATAATGAAGTGGTGCAGTTGTTACTGCGATATGCTGATACGGAGGAAAGATGAAGACTGCGATAGTAGGTATAGGTGGTGTGGGCGGATTTATAGCCGGAAAGCTTCTTGAGGCTCATGATGATATCGTTCTCATAGCAAGGGGCGATAAGGCAAAGAAGCTCAGAGAAAAAGGACTCTATCTGGATAGTGACATATATGGGAATATCCATATACAGGATGTGTGTGTGAGAGAGTCCTTAAGAGAACTGGATAAGGTTGATCTTGTGTTTGTATGCGTCAAGAATTATTCTCTTGATGATGTTATAGAAGATCTGAAGGTGGTTGCCACTAAGAACACTATAATAGTGCCTGTTATGAACGGAATAGAGCCGGGCAACAGGATCAGACAGGCACTGCCTCATGTGAAGGTTGTGGATGGTGTCATATATATAGTTTCTTTTGTGACAGGCGTAGGACATGTATGGCAGCAGGGGCAGATAGCAGATCTAAGGCTTGGCGGCGATAAAGAGGGCATAGAGGTTCTTAAGGACTACATAGGCGATGCGCTTCCTGCAACTTATTATGAGGATATCGTAAGACAGATATGGAGAAAGTATATCCTTAACATGGCTTACAACGTAGAGACTGCTTATTATGACAATACGATAGGTCAGTTAAGAGATGATGAAAAAAAGAGTGAAGAGTATCACTCGCTTATAGAAGAGGCAGCAGAAGTTGCCAGAAGACTTGGTGTCGACATAAGAAAAGAAGATACAGACGATATCTGGAACAAGTTTTTTGAGTATCACTATGACGCAACAAGTAGCTTACAGAGAGATATCCGTGACAAAAAGAGACTTGAGTCCGATATATTTACCGGATATCTTGTGAGGGAAGCTTCTAAGCTTGGAATAGAGCTTCCGGTTACAAAGAAGATGCATGAGAGATTCATATAAAAGGAGGAATATACAAGTGAACTTTGAAACATTACAAAAAGAGATGATCGCAGCTATGAAGGCTAAGGATAAGGACAGAAAGGAAGCTATATCTACACTTGTTTCTGCGGCTAAGAAGATCGCCATAGACGAGGGCAAGAGAGATGCTATCCCTGATGAAGTGGTAGAAAGAGCTATCCTTAAGGAGATCAAGTCTGTAAAAGAGCAGATAGATACATGTCCTGCGGACAGAACAGAGCTTCTTGAGAAGTACAACAAGACTTATGCTGTTATGTCTGAATTCGCACCTAAGATGCTTAGTGAAGATGAGATTAAGGCTTTACTTAACGAGAAGTATGCCGAGGTTATAGCCAGCAAGAATAAGGGGCTCATCATGAAGTCTGTTATGGCAGAGCTTAAGGGAAAGGCTGATGGCAAGGTTATCAACAAAGTAGTTGAAGAACTTTGTAAGTGATATGACTAAGCATACAAAAAAGTACCTCTTCAGGCGCTTTACCAAGGCTATCAACGACTATGAGATGATAAAACCCGGCGATAAGATATGCGTGTGCATATCTGGTGGTAAGGATTCTTTTCTTCTTGCTTCACTCTTTAAAGAGCTAAAAAAACAGGGAGTGATGGATTTTGAAGTGACATATATAGTTATGGATCCAGGTTACACCACAGAGGTTCGTAAGCTTATAGAGTCGAATGCAAAGCTTCTTGAGATTCCGGTAAGTATATATGAAACTGATATATTTGAGAATACCAAGGAGATTAAGGATGCGCCATGTTATGTGTGTGCGCGTATGAGAAGAGGCTATCTCTACGATATAGCCAGGAAAGCAGGGTGCAATAAGATAGCTCTTGGACATCATTATGATGATGTGATAGAGACTATCCTCATGGGTATGCTCTATGGTGCTCAGGTGCAGACTATGATGCCAAAGCTGAAGTCTACATCCCATGAGGGGATGGAGCTTATAAGGCCGTTGTATTACGTGCGTGAAGAGGATATCATATACTGGCGCGATAATAATAATTACGAGTTCATACAGTGTGCATGCGCCCTTACAAGAGGCGTTGCGGCTGGAACTATGACTTCTAAGCGAAAGGAAATCAAGGAACTTATAAGGGAGCTTAAGAAGACCAATCCTTTTGTAGAACAGAACATCTTCGGAAGCGTGTGCAACGTGAATCTCAATACGCTCATATCTTATCAGCGTGACGGCGTGAAGCATCACTTCCTCGATGATTATGATGAGCATGTAGTTAAGTATTGGGAAGACTGACGGAAGGCAATATTGATGATGACACCTGAAGCCTTGTTGGCTAGAATAACATATATGGCTCTTAATAAGCCTTCTAAGACCGCAATAGCAGATTCTAAGGGGAATTATAGTTATGTCATGCTCTATGATGCTGTTAAGGGCTATAGGTGTGATGGACCCATAGATATCATCGAGGGTGAGAGGTCATTTGATACAGTATCGAGGATGATCGGAGCTTATTGCAACAGTATACCGTACGTGTGTATGGAAGAGAAGATGCCTGATTCCTTCAGAGAAGACCTTCTTAAGGGACTGTCTGGGACTGTTCCTGGTGATGTTGCCTACGTTACATATACGTCGGGTACGACGGGTAAAGCTAAGGGCATAGCGATAAGACGAAAAAGCCTCGGGCTTTTTGTGGAGGCTTTTGTAAAGGAAATCGAACTTGATGAAAGTATAGTCGTGGGTGGCGTAAGTCCTCTGGATTTTGATATATCGGTGAAGGATATATATGCTTCGATATATTGCGGCGGTACTTATGTGGTTATGGACAGGATTCTTTTCTTTGACCCGCGCCGTATGTATGAAGTGATCACCTCGCATGGGATCAATACTCTTTTTTGGACCGCCTCTTCACTTGGTCTTATGTCTGAGCTTGATGTGCTTGGATTTGGGGAACATAGCTTAAGGCTTGTGGTTTCGAGCGCTGAGGTTATGTCCGGGTTCACCTATGATTATCTTAGGTTACATAAAGTCGCGATCATCAATGCCTATGGACCTACAGAAACAACCTGTAATTGCACTTACTATAAGGCAAAGGATGGTGATACTGTTCCGCTTCCTATAGGCAGTGCTTTTCCATGTTGTGAAGTGTATGTTGAGGATGATCAGTTAGTTGTAAGAGGCGACACGATTCTTGGTTATTATGTGACAGAAGAAGGCTTCATACCGTATGAGAAGGATTATTATAAAACTGGGGATAGGATAAGCATAAGGGATGGCCAGATGTACTTTGCGGGACGCTTTGATGATCAGGTGAAGTATAGAGGTCACAGGCTTGAACTGTCAGGAGTAGAGGCTCTCTTGCTTAGTGTAGAGGGAGTTACTGCTGCAAAGGCAAGTATAGATGATGGCGTATTGAAGCTGTCTTATGAAGGAACGCCAGGTGAATCTGAGGTTATGAACTATCTTAAGAAGAAGCTTCCGTCTTACGCGATTCCTATTGTTAAGAAGGAAAGGCTTGAGCGAAACAGCCATAACAAGATAAAGAGGTCATGATGGATAAGATATATGATATACTTAGAAGAATCAAGGATATGGAATACAGTGAGGAGACGAAGCTCTTTTCAAGCGGTATCATGGATTCTTTTGATATGGTGATGCTTGTGAATCTTCTGATGGATGAATATAAGATCAAGGTCAGTCCTGCATATATTAATCTTGAGAACTTTGATACTCCTAAGAAGATAAACGATTATCTCAGTCGGAGAAGCCCCCTTCCTCTTAACCAAGTGTAGGTAGGGGTTATAACAAATTAAATTCAGTCGGGGTCCATTCTCCGACTGAGATAATCGCTCCGCGAGGATGCGCACGGATT
>DOVJ01000205.1 GCA_003520145.1 Eubacterium sp. | reverse complement strand
CGTGATAGTTTTTTTACAGCCTTTCATATTGGCTAACAGCATAACAATAACAAAATGGGAGTTATTTTACACCCCCTTTTTGGTTGGCTAAGAAAACCCTTATTTTCAGCATATTTCTTAGCCATTTATTGTTTCTGAGCTTTTTAGATTAGAAAAGCTTCAAGTCTCGCACCGCGAGACTTGCGCACTGGATTCGAGTCTCTCGCAAGCAGACAAACTTCCTTTTCGAATCCGTGCGCATCCTTTTTATCATCAGTCGAAGATTGAACTCCGACTTGAGTTAGGTTTGTTATAACCACTACCTACACTTTGCTAAGAGGAAGTGGTCTTCTCTGACTAAGATAAAAAGAAATCGACACGTGTCCTGGCAATTGCTTTTTATAACTATCTTGCAAAAGCTCCACTTACTAGTAATCCTATCGATATCCATCCCACTATGAACGACACAACCCATATCTTAGTCTTAAGCATCTCATAATCATCTTCCACGCAACCACCTACCGCGGGAACGCCCCTATACTTATAATTGAATTCAAGAGGATAATCCTCAAGTTCATCATTCTCAAGTTTCGCTTGATCTTCTTCGATCTTCTTTATCTCCTGTTTACAGATATCAAGTCTGTCAGCCAGAGTTATCTCTGTCACATAGCGACGCAACTTGACCTTATTATCATTTACACAATAATCTATTATCGAATAAATAAGATTTGCAATTCTCTCAAACCACAGCACGAACAAAGCACCAGCAAGGAATATTCCAAAAAGCATGATTGCCGGTTCCGAAGCGCACGTAACAGCCCAGGAAAATGCAAGACCGGTTACGATTGCCCATATAGCAAGCGAAGCAAATATACCTTGCCTCTTTCTTAAAATCTGTTCCTTTATACCCACCATTTCCGTGTTGTATAAACCTATAGTTGTCTTCATCTGTGCGATGCATAGGCGTTTATCAACACCATAATCTCTCCCATCCATAATACACTACTCCTTATCTCGTATTCAAGTCTTGCACCATAAGACTTGCGCGCCGGATTCTATCCCCTCATAATTATACATAATACGCTTAATGTTGGCAACCCAAAAATTATATGATATAATAGTCTATAAGAATAAATCCCAGGAGGTATATTACATGTTTGAACAAGTTACACTCAATTACACACCTGATTCTCTTGCACCTCATATTGGGGAATTGACAGTCAATACCCACTATGGCAAACATCATGCAACTTATACCAAAACATTTAACGAGGCAGTTGTTGCCGCTGGTTTGGAGGGAAAATCCTGCGAAGAGATATTGTCAAATCTTAATTCAGTAAGCGATGAGGCTCTAAGAACCAAGCTTCGCAACAACGGTGGCGGATATTACAATCACAACCTCTACTTTATGAACTTAAGTTCTAATCCTGGTAAACCAAGCGATAAGCTCCTTTCTCAGATCAACAAGGACTTTAGTAGCCTTGACGAACTGATAAAGCGCTTAACAGACCTTGCGCTTTCACAGTTTGGTTCCGGCTGGGCATGGTTATGCTGCGACAAGGAAGGTAACCTCTCTGTATCGAAGACACCTAACCAGGACAATCCTTATTCACTGAATACAGGTCTTAAGCCACTGATTGCACTCGATGTATGGGAGCACGCTTATTATCTCGATTACAAGAACCTCCGTGGCGAATACATCAAGAACTTCTTTGAACTTCTTGATTGGGCAAGTGTTTCAAAGTTGTACGAGGACTATATCGGCTGATGAACATATATACTGATATTGCATCATTGCAAGAAAACTATCAGGATATAAGCTATCTAACAGAGGGTGAATCGCTTCTGATCCTTGAAGATACGGCTCTTATGACTATGTATAAGGGAGTATACCCTATCATTGCCATAAGTCTCGATTACAGCAAGGTCCCGATTCACCCTTATATATATGTCTTAGAATCCGCAGAAGACCTCGTAATAGCCGATGCTGTCGCTATATATAATCGTTTTTACGGTATCTCCAATATAATAGCCAAGACAGACAGACTGATCATAAGAGAAGAAACAGTAGCAGATGTTAAGAATCTCTATGAATTATACGACGATAACATCTGCAGATACACAGAACCGCTCTATCCTCTCCCCGAAGAAGAAGCCTTCATAAGAGACTACATCGTGAATATGTATAATCTTCACGGCTTTGGCCTATGGCTTCTTACCAATTATGAAGATCACATAGTCGGTCGCGCAGGTCTCTCCTTAAGACTGATAGACGATGTTCAGTGCCTTGAACTTGGCTATATCATAGGCACTGCTTATCAGCATCAAGGGCTTGCAACGGAAGCTTGCAAAGCAATACTAGAATTTGCTTCAGAACATACAGAATTCGATTCAATCTATATATGCACTGAATCAGACAACGAAGCCTCCAAAGCGCTTGCTATTAAGCTTGGATTCAACCTATACGATCAATCAGAGAATATGCTCATATACAAAAAGGGGCTGACAGCATAGTCAAAACATAAAGGGAGTGTAAAATAACTCCCTTTTTGTTA
>DOVJ01000081.1 GCA_003520145.1 Eubacterium sp. | reverse complement strand
AGCTGATCAGCAAGCTTAGGCTTAACCTTCTTCTGAATCGTTCTGCCCCTCTTTGGCTTAGATACCTCTTCCTTACTAGCGTTCTTAGCAGCTTCTTCTCTTGCAAACTTCTCAGGGAAAAGATACTCATCAAGCTTAAGTCTCTCAGAAAGCATACTTATACGATCCTCAAGAACCTTACCTGTTACGCCTCTTAAGCGTCCAAAGTATCTGATCTGATCAAGAAGTGAATACTTCTGATACAAGCCCCTTTCCTCAGCAAGATAACCTATCCTGCAGTTATCGAAGTTAAGATCCTTGCCATTCCAAAGAGCAACTCCCTCGTCCTTTTCAAGTATACCTAACATCATTCTGATGGTTGTTGATTTACCGGCGCCATTGGTACCCAAAAGCGCATATACCCCTGGTTTTTCCATGGTAAAACTAATATGATCTACTACCATCTTATCGCCATATGACTTACATAATCCTTTAACTTCCAGACTCATCTTAATTCCTTTCGAAAAAAGGTGATGCCAATAGACACCACCTCCTATGGTTTGATAATTATTATTTTACTTTTCTAACCTTAATTACGCCTTCAATAGCCTCAAGCTTAGATACAACATCAGCTGTAGCTGCATTGTTGATGTCAAAGAGTGAATAAGCAAAATTGCCTCTTGAATTGCTTGACATAGACTCGATGTTGATGCCTGACTCACCAAGAACATTGGTCATCTTGCTTATGAGATTAGGAACGTTCTCGTGACAGATAGCAAGACGTCCAACTGTCTGACATACGCCCATATCACATGCAGGATAGTTAACAGAATTAACTATGTTACCATTCTCGATGAAGTTTCTGACTTCGTTAACAGCCATAACTGCACAGTTATCCTCAGCTTCTTCTGTAGAAGCACCAAGATGTGGGAAGCAAAGAGCACCTTCCATGTTAGCAGAAAGCGCATTAGGGAAGTCAGTTACATAAGTCTTAACTCTGCCTGACTTAAGAGCATCAGCTATAGCAACCTCATCTACAAGCACGTCTCTTGCACAGTTGATGATAACAGTTCCATTCTGCATCATATCAAAAGAAGCCTTAGAAACCATACCCTTTGTGCTGTCAAGTGCAGGAACATGAATAGTGATGTAATTGCACTCTCTGTAGATATCTTCAACATTAGTTATATGCTTAACCTTACGTGAAAGGTTCCAAGCCGCATTGACAGAAAGATATGGATCATAGCCATATACTTCCATGCCAAGACCGATAGCTGCGTTAGCAACGAGCTGACCGATAGCACCAAGGCCGATTACACCGAGCTTCTTACCAAGAAGTTCTGTTCCGGCAAATGCTTTCTTAGCCTTCTCAGTTGTCTTAGCGATATCAGCATCAGACTTGTTGTCTATTACCCACTTATTACCGCCAATAAGATCTCTGGCAGCAAGGAACATACATGCAAGAACCTGCTCCTTAACTGCGTTAGCGTTAGCACCAGGAGTGTTGAATACTACGATACCCTTCTTAGCACACTCGTCAAGTGGGATGTTATTAACACCTGCACCTGCTCTTGCTATGCAGGCAAGCTTATCTGAAAACTGCATATCATGCATCTTAGCACTTCTTACGAGTATTACTTCAGCATCATCTGTCTCTTCTGTCTTAACATAATCTGAAGAGAAATTCTTAAGCCCTATATCAGCGATAGGATTAAGGCAATTATACTTAAACATCTTATGATTCTCCTTCTATTACTTCAAGTTATTCTTCTCAAATTCTCTCATGAATTCAACGAGCTTCTCTACACCTTCGATTGGCATAGCGTTGTAGATACTAGCTCTCATACCACCAACAGTTCTGTGTCCCTTAAGGTTCTCAAAACCAGCTGCCTTAGCTTCCTTAACGAACTTAGCGTCAAGTTCTTCATCGCCTGTAACGAAAGGAACGTTCATAAGTGATCTGTCTTCCTTAACAACAGTACCCTTGAAAAGCTTGCTTTCATCGAGGAAATCATAGAGGATCTTAGCCTTCTTCTCGTTGCGAGCCTTGATTGCCTCAAGACCGCCCTGCTTCTTAAGCCACTTAAATACCTTACCGCAGATATAGATAGCATAGCAATTTGGTGTGTTGTACATAGAACCATTATCTGCATGAGTCTTGAACTTAAGCATAGTAGGAGTTCCTGGAAGTGTATCCTCTGTTATAAGGTCCTCTCTGATGATAGAGATAACAAGACCTGCAGGACCTACATTCTTCTGAACACCGCCGTATACGATGCCATACTTTGTAACATCGATAGGCTCTGAAAGGAAACAAGAAGATACGTCAGATACGAGTGTCTTACCCTTAGTGTTTGGAAGAGTCTTGAACTTAGTACCATAGATAGTGTTATTCTCACAGATATATACATAATCAAGATCATCTGGGATATCAAGATCTGAACAATCCGGGATATAAGAGAATGTCTTATCCTCAGATGAAGCAAGCTTTATAGCCTCACCATAGATCTGAGCTTCCTGATAAGCCTTCTTAGCCCACTGACCTGTTACGATATAACCTGCCTTCTTATTCTTCATAAGGTTCATAGGTATCATAGCAAACTGCTGTGAAGCACCACCCTGAAGGAAAAGTACCTTATAGTTGTCAGGGATGTTGAGAAGTTCACGAAGGTCCTTCTCAGCCTCATCGATGATTTCCTGATAAGCCTTTGATCTGTGGCTCATCTCCATAACTGACATGCCTGTACCATTGTAATCAAGCATCTCTGCTGCAGCTTCCTTTAATACTTCTTCCGGTAATACAGCCGGACCTGCTGA
>DOVJ01000127.1:4749-7029 GCA_003520145.1 Eubacterium sp. | reverse complement strand
TCCATGTTACCGGTTCCCTTGAATTCCTCGTATACAACATCATCCATCTTAGAACCGGTCTCTACAAGGGCAGTTGCAAGGATGGTAAGTGATCCTCCCTCTCTCATATTACGGGCTGCACCGAAGAATCTCTTCGGAGCGTTAAGCGATGTCGGATCAAGACCACCTGACAGAGTCTTGCCGCTAGGCGGAACGATGAGATTATAGGCTCTTGCAAGTCTTGTGATGCTGTCAAGAAGTATAGTTACATCTCTTCCCTGCTCTACAAGTCTCTTAGCCCTCTCTATAGCGAACTCAGCCATCCTCTTATGATTTTCCGGTACCTGGTCAAATGTTGAGTGGATAACCTCTACCTCATCGCCAACAACCGACTCCTTGATATCCGTTACTTCTTCTGGTCTCTCATCTATAAGAAGAATTATGATATGCATATCCTTCTCACTTCTTTGAATGGCAGATGCTATCTTCTTAAGCAAAGTTGTCTTACCTGCCTTAGGCGGTGATACAAGCATACCTCTCTGACCCTTACCTATAGGCGAAAACAAATCCATGATTCTCATAGACAGATCCTGCTTATCAGCTCTCTCGTCCACAAGCTTAATCCTGTGATTCGGGAAGATCGGAGTAAGATCCTCGAAGTTCTTCCTCGAAGCGACGAATTCAGGAGTATTCTCGAAACCGTTGATAGTCTCTACTGTATATATACTGTCAAACTTATTAGTAGGCTTTTTCTTGCCCTTTATGATATCACCTGTCTTAAGCCTTAGCTTTCTTATGAAGAAAGGCGATACATATACATCATCAGGTCCTGGCATATAATCCATACCTCTCATGAAGCCATAGCCCTGCTCCGGAACTATCTCAAGTATGCCATATGCATCCTTAAGATCATCAGGAACATTCGATTTGCGATTCTTTTCTTCAGCTTCATCGCTAAGATCTGCTGCAGATATATCCTCATCCTGAGACTCCTCTGCCACGGATCCCTCAACTGCCTCTACTTCGCTTTTTACTCCAACACCCTTATCTTCTTTATTCTCTACACTCTCTTCACTTTCTTGCTTCTGCTTAAGGAACTCTTGCTTCTTCTCTTCCTGACGCTTATTGAATATCTCCATAAGCGCATCTATAATCTGAGGTTTGCGCATAGTAGACAAGTTCTTAATACCTTCGCTTTTTGCAAGTTCCTTCAACTGTGCAAGCGACATCTTCTCTAATTGTTCTCTCATCTTTAATTCTCCAATAATAAAAGGGTATTATTACGACGACCACATAACAGGTCCTGACTTATACTAAGTATACATCACACCCATACCAAATGCAATTATTTTTTGACACATTTTTGAAAATGTGGTATGATGTTCAATATAGTGTGGCAAGACCACACAATTCAAAAAATCGGAGGTTTATCATGACTAACGCTGAAAAAGCTTTGGAATTAAGCAAGGAACTGTGCGGCAAGCTCGAGACAGTATCCAAGTACAAGATCAAGAACAGAGAGGACCTCGCTCTTGCATATACACCTGGTGTTGCAGAACCTTGCAAGGTTATACACGCAAACCCTGAAGAAGCATACAATCACACCATCAAGGCCAACACTATCGCAGTAGTATCTGACGGCAGCGCTGTTTTGGGTCTTGGTAACATAGGACCATATGCAGCTATGCCTGTTATGGAAGGAAAGTCTATACTCTTCAAGGAATTCGGAGATGTGAACGCATTTCCTATATGCCTTGATACACAGAACACAGACGAGATTATAGAGACTGTATGCCGCATCGCACCTGCATTTGGCGGTATCAACCTCGAGGATATCTCAGCTCCTAGATGCTTCGAAATCGAGGCAAAGCTCAAGGAAAGACTCGATATCCCTGTATTCCATGATGATCAGCACGGTACAGCTATCGTTGTACTTGCAGGCGTTATCAACGCTCTCAAGGTTACAGGCAAGACTAAAGAGAATTGTAAAGTTGTTGTCAACGGTGCAGGTTCTGCAGGTGTTGCTATCACTAAGCTTCTCTTACTCTATGGATTTGCCAACATCACTATGTGTGATAAGTTCGGAATCCTCGCAACTGACAGTGAAGGTCTTAACTGGATGCAGAAGGAGATGGTCAAGGTTACTAACCTCTCTAACGAGCATGGCAAGCTTGCCGACGCACTGAAGGGTGCCGATGTATTTGTTGGTGTATCTGCTCCTAACCTCGTAACAGAGGATATGGTTAAGAGCATGAACAAGGACGCTATCATCTTCGCTATGGCTAACCCTACTCCAGAGAT
>DOVJ01000127.1:0-4607 GCA_003520145.1 Eubacterium sp. | reverse complement strand
TTCCCTGGCATCTTCAAGGGTGCTCTCAAGGCACGTGTTAAGCAGATCACAGAGGAGATGAAGCTCGCTGCTGCTAACGCTATCGCATCACTTGTTCCAGATGACGAACTAGGCGAGAATAACATTCTCCCACAGGCATTTGATCCACGAGTATCTGAGATTGTAAGTCAGGCTATAATCGACCATGCCAAATAAGAATCTATACGACGACGGCAAGCCCTACTTAAGTGCAAGCTGTTATTACAAAAGCATATATGGGCGCAAGGTATACAAGCTATCCTTAACAGCTTCAGTTACCTGCCCCACAAGAGATGGCACCCTTGATAACAGAGGGTGCATCTTTTGCAGCCGATACGGCTCCGGTGACTTCTCGCAAGAGAAGACTAAGTCTATCAAGGAGCAGATCATATCTGCTAAGAGATTAATAAGCAACAAATATAGTGAAGACTCATATATCGCATACTTCCAGGCTTATACCAACACTTACGCAGACGCTTCCTACTTAAGAAGCATATGGGAGGAGGCTATAGTCGAGGAAGGTATAGTCGCACTCGATATAGCGACAAGACCTGATTGCTTAGGCGAGGATATCATATCTTTACTTGAAGAATTCGCAAGAAAGATTCCTGTCACCGTAGAATTAGGACTTCAAACCTCAAAAGAAGAAAGTATACGCTATATAAGAAGGCACTACAACAACCAGGTCTATGAAGAAGCAGTTAAGAAGTTGCACGACATAGGAATCCATGTCATCACACATATGATCATAGGTCTTCCTGGCGAATCCAAAGAAGACATGCTTCGTACAGCGGATTTCATAGCAAGTTCAGGAAGCGATGGAATCAAGCTTCAGTTGCTTCACGTGCTGAAAGGGACAGATCTGTGTGACGAATACGAAGAAAAACCCTTCTCTCTACCAAGTCTGGAAGAATATACAGACATCGTCATATCTATCATTGAGAGGCTTCCGCGTCACATGGTCATATACAGGATAACCGGTGACGGCAACAAGGCTGACCTTATAGCACCTATGTGGAGTACTGACAAGAAACGCGTTCTCAACAACATACACAAAGAATTCAAGAATAGAAACACATATCAAGGAAAAGAATACCATGGACTCTAAAGTATTATACAAACTCATGATTCTGAATATGCTCAACACCCTCAAAGGTCCGCTTACTAACGCACAGATAACAGACTTTTTCATGGCATATCAGTACACAGATTACTTCATGATCGAGGAAGTCCTCGATGATATGATTAGCCAGAATTACCTAAGAAGATTAGAGCTATACAACACAATAGAATATTTTATAACTCCTTTCGGTGAGGAGACCATCAAGATATGTGATCAGGACCTCTCCTTCACCATCAAGAACGACATCAAGGAGTATCTCGAGAAGAATTCATTTGAGATAAATCAGAAAAACAGTCTCACTGCTGTCAAGTACAAACAGGGTGAGGACACTTATGTACAGTTAAAGGCAATCGATGCCACTACTACACTTTTGGACATAAAGATAGCCTGTGTCAGTGATGAGCAGGCCAAAAGATATTGCGAGAACTGGCGTGAAGCCAGCACCCGCATCTATTCAAGTTTAATCAAGGCTCTTGAGCAACCGAAGGAATAACCAGATCATCGATTCTTTTCCATATATCCTCAAGACCCTGTTTGGTAGGAGCACTAAAAGGTATGATATCACCTATAGGAGCTCCTAATTTTTTGGCTATGACAGACTTACTTCTGTTTACTTGCATCTTACTTATCTTATCAGCCTTAGTAGCTATTATGATAGGTTCATAGCCATTATATACTATCCAGTCATACATATTCTTATCGTTAGTAGAAGGCTCATGTCTTATATCCACTAGAAGAAATACAGCTTTTAAAACTGCCGATTTCTTAAGATACCTCTCGATTATATCGCCCCACTTCTTACGGACCTCCATGGACACCTGGGCAAAACCATATCCAGGAAGATCGACAAGATAGAACACGTCGTTAATGTTGTAAAAGTTGATTGTCTGCGTCTTGCCCGGTTTCTCGGACACTCTCGCAAAACTCTTTCTGTTCATGAGAGCATTGATTAAAGAAGATTTGCCGACATTGGATTTGCCGGCAAATGCTATCTCCGGCAACACATTGACCGGTAAACTACTAGTGATCCCACAAACTGTCTCAAGACTTATATTCTTTATGACCATTCAATCACCTATTTTGCTATCTTTGTAGCCTTATGAACAGGGACTTTAACATCCTTATACGTAATAGAAGGCTTCGCCTTTCCAAGAACCACATCTGCATCTATAGTACATGTAGCTATAGTATCATCAGATGGTATCTCATACATAACATCAAGCATAACCTTCTCTAAGATTGCACGAAGACCTCTCGCACCTGTCTTCCTCTCGTTAGACAACTTAGCGATTTCTTCGCAAGCCTCATCTGTTATGACAAGTTCAACCTCATCAAGCTCAAAAAGCTTCTTATACTGCTTGATAAGAGAGTTCTTAGGCTCCTTAAGTATCCTCACAAGAGCGTCTGTATCAAGAAGATCAAGTGAAACAGTGACAGGCACACGACCTACAAGCTCAGGTATAAGACCATACTTGATAAGATCCTGTGGAGTAACCTCCTTGAAAAGTTCACCTACGTTAGCATCCTCTTTTGCGTTGATAACAGAATTAAAACCTATAGAACTTGTGTCCTTTCTAGTCTCTATTATCTTCTCAAGTCCATCAAATGCACCACCGCATATGAAAAGGATATTGGTTGTGTTGATAGGTATAAGTTCCTGATTAGGATGCTTTCTTCCACCCTGTGGTGGAACAGAAGCGTTAGTACCCTCGATTATCTTAAGAAGTGCCTGCTGAACGCCCTCACCAGATACATCTCTGGTTATAGATACATTCTCGCCCTTCTTGGTTATCTTATCTATCTCATCGATATATACGATACCATACTCAGCCTTCTCTATATCATAATCAGCTGCCTGTATAAGCTTAAGAAGGATGTTCTCAACATCCTCACCTACATAACCGGCCTCTGTGAGTGTGGTCGCATCTGCTATGGCAAATGGCACATTGATGAGTCTTGCAAGCGTCTGAGCAAGGTATGTCTTACCAGAACCTGTAGGTCCTATCATAAGAATATTACTCTTCTGGAGCTCAACATCTACATCCTTAGCAGCATTGATTCTCTTATAGTGATTATATACCGCTACAGAAAGCGCCTTCTTAGCTTCTTCCTGTCCAACAACATATTCATCAAGGAATTCTTTGATTTCCTTAGGCTTATAGAGTCTGAAGCCATCCTCATCAGAGAATACGGCATCTCTTCTCTCTTCGCCTAATTCTTCCTCTATTATGCTTGCACACAAAAGTGCGCACTCATCACAGATATAGATATTATCGGGACCCGCCAACAATCTCTTTATGCTTTTTTCTTTCTTGCCGCAAAAACTGCAGCGACGTTCCTTATTATCAGCCATTAGATTACTCTTTCTTAGTTACTACACTGTCTATGAGACCATATTCCATAGCCTCCGCAGCAGTCATATAATTATCTCTTTCTGTATCTCTAGCGATCTCTTCGATAGGTCTTCCTGTATTCTCAGAAAGAATTCTGTTGAGCTGTTCCCTTGTCTTCAAGATCTGCTCAGCCACGATACTGATCTCAGTAGCCTGACCTCTTGCACCACCTGATGGCTGGTGAATCATGATCTCTGAATTAGGGAGAGCATATCTCTTTCCCTTAGCGCCACCCGCAAGTAAGAAAGCACCCATACTTGCCGCGAGGCCGATACAGATAGTGGATACATCGCACTTCACATACTGCATAGTATCATAGATAGCCATACCCGCAGTAACAGATCCTCCCGGACTGTTGATATAAAGGTGTATATCCTTCTTAGGATCCTCAGCCTCAAGGAAAAGAAGCTGTGCAACAACTATGTTGGCACTGACATCATTCACCTCTTCACCGAGGAATATGATCCTGTCCTTCAAAAGTCTTGAATATATATCGTAGCTTCTCTCGCCACGGCTAGTCTGTTCTATGACATAAGGTACCAAACTCATATATATACCTCCGAATATTAGATTTCTTTAGCTGCCTCTACGATAAGCTCTGAAGCCTTCTTAACTTCGATATCTCTCTTAAGAGACTCTCTCTCCTCGCCAACGATGATCTCCTTAACCTTCTCAACAGGCATCTTGTACTTATCAGCGATATCCTTAAGCTCTTCTTCAAGTTCTTCTTCACTTACAGTGATGTTCTCAGCCTTAACAACAGCCTCAAGTACAAGTCTTGACTTAACCTGCTTCTCAGCCTGTGGACGAAGATCAGCAAAAAGTGACTCCTGTGTAAGACCTGTAAACTGGAAGTACTGCTCAATTGTGATACCCTGCATTCTTAATCTGTTAGCAAAATCGTCAGCCATGCTGCGAACCTGTGTATCTATCATAGCAGATGGAACATCCATAGAAGCGTTCTCAACAACCTTAGCGATAACCTTCTCTTCTACTTCGTTGTAAGCAGCCATCTCCTTCTTCTGCTTAAGCTCCTTCTTAAGGTCTTCCTTATACTCAGCAAGAGTATCGAA
>DOVJ01000163.1 GCA_003520145.1 Eubacterium sp. | reverse complement strand
TCTACACCAGCAATACGAGCCATGTGAATTTACACCTCCATAATAAATAATAATAGATATTATCTTATATCACATAGCCCGACAATCTGCCAACTTGCCGTCTGAAATGTGTATGGATATCGATAATGGCATTAAAAAAGATATATTAAATAGCAATACCCTAATGACAAGATATCGCTGCAGCCGCAAATTAAATCAGCGAATCAGCCCTGTCTCTGCTTGTGCTTTGGATTCTCACAGATAACTCTGATTCTGCCCTTTCTCTTGATGATTTTGCATTTTTCGCAAATAGGCTTAACTGATGATCTAACCTTCATGATAAACCCTCCTTTCACAAAAGTTCGAATACTATTATAGCATCATATTTTTCATAATGCAAGTACTTTTTTATTTATCTCTCCAAATTATTCTTCCCTTTGAAAGATCATATGGAGACATCTCCAAAGTGACTTTGTCACCTGGTAATATACGTATATAATTCATACGAAGTTTGCCGCTTATATGCGCCAAAACTACATGACCATTCTCAAGTTCCACCTGGAACATAGCATTAGGAAGCTTCTCTATAACTTTGCCTTCTATTTCAATTACATCACTTTTTGACATCATTCTCTCCTATATCGAATGCTTACTTTACAATAGACAATATCTCAGGATCCCCATCTGTAATAAGGATCGTATTCTCATAATGAGCTGATGGAAGGTGATCTGCAGTTGTACAGGTCCAGCCATCTTCTTCAGAGAAGTCAACTTCATATGTTCCAAGATTAATCATAGGCTCTATGCATATCGTCATACCCGCGCAAAGCTTCATACCCTTGCCCTTTACTCTGTAATTAGGTACAGCAGGATCTTCATGCATATCAGTTCCTATTCCGTGACCAACAAGTGCCTCGACAATTCCATAACCAAAAGGTGTTATAAAATCATCTATTGCATTACCAATCTCATGAAGGTAATGACCAGCTCTAGCCTTCTCAAGACCTACATAAAATGCTTCTTTAGTCCTCTCAACGAGAAGCTTAACCTCAGGCTTTACATTGCCCACAAGATGTGTTCTTGCAGCATCTGACTGATACCCCTTATATATAGTACCACAATCAAATGTTACGATATCACCATCTCTTAGAATCTTCTTCTTACTTGGAATTCCATGTACCACCTCATCATTAATCGATACACAAACCGAAGCAGGGAAGCCGTCATATCCCTTAAAAGAAGGAATACAACCATAACTCCTGATCATCTCTTCAGCTGCCTTATCAATATCAGATGTGACAGCACCCGGTACAGCAAGCTTGCCTAACTCTTCATGAACCAAAGCAAGCACTCTGCCTGCTTCACGCATGAGCTCTATTTCTCTTTCAGACTTGATCGTTACAGCCATGAGTTACACCTCTAATATGTTAGTAATCTCTTCAAATACAACAGACATATCCTTTGTGCCATCAACATTTTTGATGATAGCAGCATTGGTATAATAATCTATAAGTGGCTGTGTCTGTTCATGGTATACATCCAGTCTCTTCTTAACTGTTTCAGGCTTATCATCATCACGAAGTACTGTTTCACTTCCACATGCATCACATTTGCCCTCAACCTTAGTTGGATTATATACTATATGGTATGTAGCACCACATGAAAGACATGCTCTTCTTCCGGACATACGTCTTATGATATTCTCATCTGGAACATCAACATTGATAGCTACATCAAGCTTATCGCCCTTTGCTGCAAGTGCTGCATCGAGAGCCTTTGCCTGTGGAATAGTTCTTGGGAAACCGTCCAAAACATAACCCTTTGCGCAATCAGATTCTGCAAGTCTGTCAACAACAAGATCAACAACGAGTTCATCTGGAACAAGAAGTCCCTGATCCATGTATGACTTTGCCTTATTACCAAGTTCAGTGCCATTCTTAATATTGGCTCTGAAGATGTCGCCTGTAGAGATATGAGGAATGGCATACTTAGAAGATATCATCTTTGCCTGAGTTCCCTTACCAGCGCCTGGTGCGCCCAACATAACAATTTTCATATGTCCTCCATATAATAATTAGTAAAACCACAAACAACTCGCCCGGCAAAAAACCGGGCAAGCCGTATTAATCATCCAAAAATCCCTGATAGTTTCTAACAACCATCTGTGATTCAACTTTCTTAATTGTCTCAAGAACAACACCAACAATAATGATGATAGATGTTCCGAAGAATGAAATATTTGCTTTGAATACTCCTGATAAAATCATAGGAACAACTGCTACTACAGCCAAAGCAAGTGCGCCGATGAAGATGATATACTTCAATATGTTATTGAGGTAATCTATAGTTGGCTTACCAGGTCTTACACCCGGAATAAATCCACCGCTCTTCTTCATGTTATCGGCAAGTTCGTTAGGGTTGAATGATATAGATGTATAGAAATAAGCAAAAAATACTACCAATAACAAATATACTATCAAACCTAAAGAATATTTCCAATTATCAGGATTAATCCAGTACTGCTGTGAGAGATATCTCAATGCTTTTGGTGTGGATCCACCCTTAATAAATGTATAAACAACAACTGGTGTTTGCATAAGTGATGATGCAAAGATTATAGGCATAACGCCTGCGGTATTGACCTTAAGAGGAATATTAGTCTGCTGTCCGCCATAAGATCTTCTACCCTGTAACTTTGACGAATACTGTGCCGGGATTCTTCTCTCGCCATCCTGAAGGATTACACAATATACAACCATCGCAACAATTATAAATATAATAATACATGCTGCAAGGATTGCTCTCGCCGGATTTGATTCGCTAGTAACGAACTGATTAAAAAGGTTACCCATATCGTTAGGGATTCTTGATACGATATTAACCAAAAGAACAATTGATATACCGTTACCTACACCCTTCTCTGTTATTCTCTCACCAATCCACATCAAAACTGCAGAACCGGCTGTAAGAGTAAGAATAATAGATGCAACCTTAAATCCTACATTCTCAGTACCAAGCCAATTAGAATTCTTGAAACTTACTGCCATACCAATACTCTCAGCAAGAGCAAGTGCAACTGTAAGATATCTTGTTACTTCAGCTATCTTCTTTCTTCCTTCTTCACTTTCCTTCTGCATCTCCTCAAGCTTTGGAATAGCTATTGTAAGAAGCTGCATGATAATAGAAGAAGTAATGTACGGCGTAATGCTTAAAGCAAATACAGAAACCTTCTCGAAAGAACCACCAGTAACTGCTGATAAGAAGTCAAACGCACCACCGGAGTTTTCAAAAAGTCTCTTAAGCTCTGTACTAACGAGTCCAGTATCTATACCAGGAATAGGAAGATTACTTCCTATCCTGATAAGTACTACCATCATCAATGTATAATATAATCTTACACGAATATCTTTAACCTTAAATGCGTTAACCAAGGATTTGATCATTAGATCACCTCACATGTTCCACCAAGTGACTCAATCTTAGCCTTAGCAGCTTCACTGAAAGCGTTAGCCTTAACATTGAGCTTCTTAGTCAATTCTCCATTTCCAAGAATTTTTACACCATCTCTAGGGTTAGAGACAATACCATTTTCCTGAAGTGTTTCAATAGTAACAACAGCTCCGTTATCGAACTTCTCGAGAAGAGAAACATTTACGCTAACGATATCCTTTGTATTTCTGTTCTTGAAACCTCTCTTTGGTATTCTTCTGTAAAGTGGCATCTGACCACCTTCGAAGCCAGGTCTTGGAGCTCCAGAACGAGCCTTCTGACCCTTGTGACCATAACCGGCTGTCTTACCATTACCGGAACCATGACCACGGCCAACTCTGAAATTATTGCTATGCTTAGAACCTTCTGCAGGTCTTAAACTTGATAAGTTCATTACGCACCTCCTTGTTCTTAATCTTAGATTTCTTCTACCTTAAGCATATAGCCAACCTGTGCGATCATGCCTTTAGTTGCATCATTGTTTGGCAATTCAACTGTCTTATGAAGTTTGTTAAGACCAAGAGCCTCAACAGTTCTTCTGTGCTTTGGAACTGCACTGATAGGTGACTTAACTAATGTAACTTTTAACTTGTCTGCCATGATTTAACCTCCACTCTTACAGTTCGTTAAGAGACTTACCACGAAGAGCAGCAACCTCTTCTGGTCTCTTCAACTCACTGAGTCCCTGGATAGTAGCAAGGACAACATTCTGCTTATTGTTAGAACCAAGTGACTTTGTACGAATATTCTTAATACCAGCCAACTCGATTACGGAACGCGCAGGACCACCTGCGATAACACCAGTACCTTCTGGTGCCTTCTTAAGAAGAACAACTGCACTTCCGAACTTACCTGTATAATCGTATGGAATACTATTATTCTCATCGATAGCTACGCTAACGAGATTCTTGATAGCATCTTCCTTACCCTTACGGATTGCTTCAGGGATTTCTACTGCTTTACCGATGCCGGCGCCAACGTGTCCGTTGCCGTCACCAACAACTACTAAAGCGGAGAATCTCATATTACGTCCACCCTTAACAACCTTGGTTACACGCTTGATTGATACTACTTTTTCAGTC
The DNA here is from genome assembly GCA_003520145.1 of Eubacterium sp. Lineage (GTDB taxonomy): Bacteria > Bacillota > Clostridia > Lachnospirales > Lachnospiraceae > UBA9775. Next base: position 316 of record DOVJ01000163.1, on the reverse strand, counting down.
AATGTCAATTGACTAGCATCAATGATTTCACGTCTCATATGATAATTACCTCCTGCTTAAATTAGAACTGAAGACCAGCTTCTCTTGCTGCATCTGCTAACGCTTTGATCTTTCCCTGATAGATAAAACCGCCTCTGTCAAATACAACAGTGTCGATTCCCTTCTCAAGAGCACGCTTTGCAATTAACTTACCTACATAAGTTGCAGCCTCGATGGTGTTGGTATGCTCCAACTCAGCCTTTGCAGCTTTCTCAACTGTAGAAGCGGCTACAAGAGTATTATGTGCTGTATCATCAATAATCTGAGCGTACATATG
>DOVJ01000097.1 GCA_003520145.1 Eubacterium sp. | reverse complement strand
CGAGCATATAGATTGCGTAGCAATCTACATCGCTAAAACAGCATCGCATATGAGTTTTCCAAGTATGTTAATTAATGCAAGATCAACCGAACTCTTCTTAATGGTTGTTCTGGATACATTGAACATAAGGAATACTTTATTATTGGTTACATCATCCTGTTTGAAGTATACCAGATTAGAGAATATATTCAACGAGTTCATATACTTATATACCACAGGATGATCGTACTCTATAATCTTGATATTAGTTATATACTGTCTGTTATCCGTCAATGATAGGCTTTTCAAAAATCCATCCTTATCTATATCTATAAAACTCTTATCCTTATCAACATTGATTCCTATGTTGATATACGGCATCAGATCAGCGCCTGAATATATCGCAATTGAATCTATATCAAAAAGATGTCTTACATCTTCAAGAAGATTAAAGAAGTCCTCTTTTCTATCTAATCTGTAATTAGATATCATATCATATACAATATCTGCTTTATCATCATTGCTGACAATCAGCTTCTTAGCAAGCTTTTTGTTGTTATCTTCTATAGATATATCGCCATGAAGCTTTGGAGTATAGATAATATATCTGTTTTTGCCTTTAGCTTTGGCTATATAGAGACATTTGTCGGCAATCTTGAATATCTCATCATAAGTTTTTCCGTCCTTAGGATATTCAGATATACCTATGGAAAGCGAAAAATTCATCTGCGTATTGGTATTATTATACTTGAATTGGAAATTCTTGTTGATGACCTTCAGTATCATCTTAAGTTCTTCAACATCTACATCGTTAATGACCATGACAAATTCATCACCACCGAATCTGCCAGCCACTCCACGATCTTTGATAGCTGTTTTAAGAATATCTGCAAGACTTATCAAAACCTTATCACCGAACATATGACCATATTCGTCATTGATCAACTTAAAATCATCTATGTCCATGATACAGAAGAAGAATCTTCCATCAGGATTCTCTGATATCTTATGCATGATATATTCAGATATAGAACTCTTGTTAAATACACCTGTTGTAACATCCCTTTCCATATCTTTGATGAAATAACTAGTATTCATGGTATTAATATTATACTCTGAAGGAACCAGAATACCAACCAAGAGTTTATTATCTATCTCATTATATATCACACTGCCCTTTATCAGGAAACGATTGTGACTGTTAAGAAATAGCGACTCAGGTACGTATAATTGAAAATCTGATGAGCATGTTGTTAAGGAATGATATAATTCATCTATACCCTGAATCTCATCTTTAAACTTAAGATTCTTTCTTGTATTCTCATACCATTCTGACAGTTTACTTTTCAATATGACAACCGACCTGTCATAATAGTACTTATAGATCGCAAACATATCCGTATCAGAGTTATAATCAAAGTAGTACTTACCGTCCATACTCATAAATCGTCTGTATTTACGGATATTATTATCTCTTCTGACTGTAAAAAACTCTATGTTACTAAGAGAGCAAAAATTACATCTTATCGTATAATTAGATTCCGGAACACTTTTATCCTGTTTTTTCATTCTTAAGTAAAAAACTTCATATTGTGATTCGCCATATCTGAGCCTAATTATAACACTCTGTTCTTCATAACTTTTAGATACAACTTCGAGAGCACGATTTAGATCATTGCGATCATCAGGATGAGTCAACTCGGGTAACTTATGATAGGAATTATCCTTAACGAAACCATAAAAGAATTCATTGGCAGAGCATATGGTATAATCATCTCTGAGAATGAAAAATCCGGATATAGTATTTTTTAAGTTGATCATCTCATCCTTGTTTAGAATCATGAAGTCGCTCCTTTTTTACAATCCTTACCTTTTTGATAATATTACGGTCTACCTTCAATGTTTTAAATATATAATCTTCATATTCAATTTCGATTTTCTCACCTTTGTCAGGAACATGTCCTATCTTAGAAATCATAAATCCATTAAGTGTATCGATTTCCTCAGTATTAAAATCAATATCCAATAGTTTACTTAATTCATCAAGCTCCGTCAAACCATCAACAACATATGCGTTATCGGCTTGTTTTTTTATAGTAGTATCTTCTTTATCATGCTCATCGAATATATTGCCAACGATTTCTTCAAGAATATCTTCCATCGTGACAAGTCCTACAGTCTGACCATATTCATCTACAACTATTGCCATGTGAACTTTCTCATCCTGCATAAAATCAAAAAGAGTATTGATATTACGAGTCTCAGGAATTAAAGGTGCATCTATAAACATATCCTTGAAAGCAAGAAGTGTAAGCTTTCTCTTAGATGCATCCTGATATTGCTTGTAAGCATCCTTAAAGTGCAACACACCGATTATATTATCGATATCATCCTCATATACAGGTAATCTTGAATAACTTGCTTCCATAAAGTACTTAACTGCTTTTTCAAGTGTAATATTACCATCAAGTGCTTCTATGGACTTTCTGTGCGTCATGATGTCACAGGCTCTGGTATCTGCAAAATCCATAATATTGTTGATCATGTTAGCCTCATTGTCCATGAGGATACCCTGTTCCTGTCCTTCATTGACCATATCTAAGATATCTTCTTCTGTTACCACCTCATTATCTTTGTTGATATCTATACCGAATATCTTCAAGATCAAACTTGAAAGAGTTGTAACAACATAAGTTATCGGAGAAAATATACTCAAGATACCTCTTGCAGCCACATAATTCTTTAGAACATATCTCTTTGGTTTTCTTTTAGCAAGACTTGCCGGTATGATACATCCGAATACTTCAAGAATTACGAATAATATAACAGACAAAATAATACCGGTAACAATATAGGTCTGTGATATATCAGGCTTTCTTATTGCCTCAAAATACCAATTCAAAAAGAATATACCTATGAATATATTCGTAATAGAGAATACTACTCTAATCGTATTACGAAAGAAAAAAGCATCCTCAATCAGTGAAAGAATCCCCTTAACTCTCTTACTTTCCTTCTCATCATCATCAAAATCATTATCATCAACCAATTCCTGAGCTGCTTCATAACCAAAAAGAATCGAATTGATGATCAAAAACAAAACAAATGCCAGCGTTCCCACATAGGGGAGTGCGTCCTTCATACTATACTCCTGTTAAAAATAATCTCTTGTGCCAATAATTCTGCCGTGTCTGTAATAACATCTCGGTATACGCTTTCCGAGATCACATACGAATTCATAATTAAATGTTCCTGATAAACCGGCAATTTCTTCGACACTTATATAAGCATCCTTATCTCTGCCTATGAGTGTAACAGGTGTCTCTTCTTCCACTCCAATGATATGTGTTACATCAACCATCATTTGATCCATGCATATCCTGCCAAGTATAGGTGCCTTCTCGCCTTTAATAAGTACATAACCCTTCGAAGAAAGAGACCTTGGATATCCATCCCCATATCCAACAGGTATAGTGGCAACCTTCATCGGCTTGTCAGCAATGTATGTTCTGCCATAGCTTATGCTCTCACCCGGCATAACATCCTTAACCATAACTACGTTACTCTTAAGTTCGAGAGCCGGTCTTAGTTTTAATTCATGATCAACATCGTCAGATGGATACATGCCATATATGGCTATACCACCTCTTACAAGTTCAAGAGAAGTCTCTGGCATATCGATAATTGCCGCAGAATTAGCGCAATGTCTGAACTTGAATCTGATTCCCTGTGCTTCTAACCTATCTATGAAATCCATGAAGGTTTTAAACTGCTGTTTTGCAAATGTTTTGTCACTATCATCAGCTGTGGCAAAATGTGTAAATATACCCTCCATGGTAAGATTAGACAATCCGTTGATTTTCTTGATTTCTTCTATACTTGCATCATTAGGCGTAAAACCTATACGACGCATACCTGTATCAATCTTAATATGACACTTTGCAATTCTGTCAAGAGAAGCTGCGATATCAGAAATCAGCTTAGCGTTCTCATAACTGAATATAGTGGCTGTTATCTCATATTCAACAAGTCTGACATATTCATCCTTGAACACATAACCAAGTATGATTATCGGCTTGGTTATACCATTCTTACGAAAATTAACTGCTTCATCCAAAGTCGCAACTGCAAATCCATATACAAGATCCTCAATTGCTCTTGCTACTTCTATGGCACCATGTCCATAACCATCAGCCTTAACTACACCGATTATGCCTGTCTCAGGCTTAAGTCTGCTCTTAAGATTCAGTATGTTGTCTCTTATGGCATCAAGATCGATGTTGGCAAAGACTCTGTAATACTTATCCATAATAACTACCTTTTTTCAAGTCTCGCACCGCGAGACTTGCGCGCCGGATTCGGTCTGCACAAGCAGACAAATTTCCTTTCCGAATCCGTGCGCATCCTCGCGGAGCGTTTATCTCAGTCGGAGATTGGACCCCGACTGAGTTAAGTTTGTTATAACCCCTACCTACACTTGATTAAGAGGAAG
>DOVJ01000064.1 GCA_003520145.1 Eubacterium sp. | reverse complement strand
GTGATAGTTTTTTACAGCCTTTCATCTTGGCTAACAGCATATCAATAACAAAAATGGGGGTTTTTTACAGCCCCTATTTTATTGAAAAAGGATGTTTATGTACAAGTATAAATCGACGATAAAAAAATACTGGTATTGTTTTGTATTCGGTCCGATCTTCATGATCTTAGAGGCCTGTGGAGAGTTCATACTTCCATTCACCAGCGCCAACATAATCAATGTCGGTGTCAAGAATCACGATATGAACTATATCCTTGAGCAGGGTGGTGTTATGGTCCTGATGGCGATAGCCATGCTTATAACGGGTGTTCTCGGAGCTTTCTTTGGAATCAGAGGCGCAGCGCATATAGCGATGGATGTGCGCCGTATGTGCTTTAAGAAGATCATGGATTTTTCTTTTGAGAATGTAGATGACTTTTCGTCAGGTTCTCTCATAACGAGAGTGACTAACGATGTCACACAGATACAGAACTTCACTCAGTCACTTCTACGTGGCGTATTCAGAAGTCCTGTTATGATGACTGGCGCTATAGTCATGTCTTTCATCATGAGTCCGAAGCTTGCGCTTATCCTGTGTATAGTAGTTCCTGCTCTTGCACTTGCCATATACATACTCATAAGGATTGCAAGTCCCAGATATGTAACTATGCAGCAGATGATAGACAGTCTTAATAATAATACATCTGAGGTTCTTACTAACGAGTACGTTATTAAGTCTTTTGTTCGAGAGGATTATGAGTGTAGGCGTTTTTCTAAGGTCAACGATAACCTCATGAAGCGCTGTATAAGGGCACTGCGTGTCATGATCTTCCTTCAGCCGATATCTACGGTTGCTGTGTCAGTTGCTACGGTTGGCGTCATATATGTGGGTGGTAAACAGATCATCATGGGTGAGATGGAGATCGGAGTGTTGACAGCATTTATCACATATCTTACGCAGGTACTTGTATCTATCAACTTCCTTGCGAACATAGCGCTTCAGGGTACCAGAGCTATAGCATCTGATAAGCGTATAGATGAGGTGTTGAAGGCTCGTATAACACTGACAGATGATGAGGCAGAGCATAAGGACCAAACAGTAACAAGCGGTTCGATAGAATTCAGGGGAGTGTCTTTTAAGTACTTCAAGAATAATTCTGATTATGACATAAAGAACATAGATCTTAAGATAGAATCCGGCATGACTGTAGGCGTGATCGGTTCCACGGGCTGTGGCAAGACTACGCTTATCAGCATGATACCTAGACTCTATGATCCGGACCAGGGAAGCGTTCTTGTTGGTGGCCTGGATGTTCGTGATTACAGTCTTGAGCACATAAGAGATGCTGTATCCATAGTCCTTCAGAAGAATGTCCTCTTTTCGGGAACTATAGCTGATAATCTTCGCTGGGGCAACGCTGAAGCGAAGAAGGAAGATATAGAGCTTGCTTGCAGGATAGCATGTGCAGATGAGTTCATAGGTAAGCTTTCTGATGGGTATGACAGCGAGGTACAGCATGGAGGCGCTAACTTCTCGGGTGGCCAGAGGCAGAGGCTCTGTATAGCGAGAGCGCTTGTCAAGAAACCGAAGATACTCATACTCGATGATTCCACAAGTGCTGTCGATATGGCAACAGACGCTAAGATAAGGCGTTCTCTTAAGACTTACATGTCCGATGTGACTAAGATCGTCATAGCGCAGCGTATAGATTCTGTTATGGAAAGCGATATGATAATAGTCATGGATGAAGGCGCTGTTGTGGGCACCGGCACTCATGAAGAACTCCTTCGTAACTGTGATATCTACAAGGAGATATACTATTCACAGAAGGATGAGGAGGCAGTATGAGTAAAGAGATGGGGATAGGTCCTGGAAGAGGGCGTAATGCAGGTATAGCTGCAACCGGAAGACCACAGGACCTGAAAAAATCGATAGGAAGACTCGCTTCTTATCTTGGGATACAGAGAAGGCTCATATTCCTGGCGATTCTGTGTACAGTTTTGTGTACTTTGTCTACACTGACAACTTCATATATGGTAAGGCCAATCATGAACAGGTTCATCTATCCGAATTCTGATCCTCGTTCGAGGATGGGGCAGATAGACGGACTGGAGAAAGCACTTTTGATACTTGGTCTGTTTTATCTGATAACTGTCATGACAGAATGGCTTCAGGCAAGGATCATGCTTCAGGTGTCACAGAAGACACTTGCTAGGATGAGATATGATCTCATGGAGAAGGTGCAAAAGCTTCCTGTAAGGTACTTCGATGCAAACAGTCGTGGAGATATCATGAGCCGCTTTACGAACGATATCGATAACATAGCGGAGATGCTCAATACAACACTTGTTCAGATGATATCGGGAGCCATAACCATAGCTGGTTCTGTTGTTCTTATGCTTTATACTAACTTTATACTGGGCATGATCACTATAGTATTCACGCCTGTACTTATGTATATCACTAAGGTCATCATAAGTAAGAGTAGAGCTGCATTTGCAAAGCAACAGTCGGACCTTGGCGCGATCAATGGCTTTACCGAAGAGATGATAAGCGGTCAGAGAGTTGTGAAGGTATTCAATCATGAGGATGAAGCCATAGAGCGATTCGACGGTCTTAACAAGAGTCTGTTTGATGCTCAGGTTAAGGCGCAGTTTCGCTCAGGTATACTCGGCCCTGTAACACACCAGCTTTGCAACGTAGTCTATGCTATATCAGCCTTCGTTGGTGGATTGCTTGTTATATACAGAGGCTTTGATATAGGCGGTCTTACGATATCGCTCAATTACACGAGGCGCTTTAACCGCCCTATCAACGAGATATCTATGCAGATGAATGTCATATTCTCGGCTTTGGCAGGTGCTGAGCGTGTATTTGCGGTACTTGATGAGGCCGAGGAGGGCGAGGGTGAGGACGAATCGCTGAAGCCTGAGAGGATAGAAGGATATGTGAAGGTTGAGCATGTGAACTTCGGTTATGTGAAGGATGTAACAGTGCTTCATGATATCTCGCTCTGGACAAAGCCTGGTCAGAAGATAGCTTTCGTGGGTTCTACAGGCGCTGGTAAGACAACTATAACAAACCTTCTCTCGAGGTTCTATGAGATAATAGACGGAAGCATAACTATCGACGATATGCCGATAGAGAAGATTGACAGGCGCGTGCTTAGAAGTAACATAGCTATGGTACTTCAGGAGACACATCTCTTTACAGGGACTGTTCGAGAGAACATAAGATACGGAAGACTTGATGCTACTGATGAAGAGGTTGAAGAGGCTGCGAAGGCGTCTTATGCAGACCACTTTATAAGGCATCTTGAGCATGGTTACGATACGTTGCTTACTAAGGATGGAGCAAACCTCTCGCAGGGACAGCGCCAGCTTCTTAACATAGCGCGCGCCATGATATCTAAGGCGCCTATTCTCATACTCGATGAGGCAACAAGCTCGGTCGATACCAGAACAGAGCGCAACATAGAGAAGGCTATGGATGCGATCATGGAGAACAGGACTACTTTCGTTATAGCGCACAGGCTGTCTACTGTTCGTAAGGCGAACGCCATCATGGTACTTGAGAAGGGCCGCATCATAGAGCGAGGAACACATGATGAGTTACTGGCACTTGGCGGCAGATATGCAGACCTCTATAATCAGAAGGTTGAGCTGGACTGATAAGGAGATATAAGATGATAAAGTATTGTTTGTTTGACTTGGATGGAACACTTGTGAAGTCTGAGACGGGCATAATCAGATCAGCCATGTACGCACTTGATAACATGGGGATCAAGGAATATGATATGGATAAACTAAAGCACTTCATAGGACCTTCGCTTTACGATACATTTGCACATGTGTACGGTATGAGTGAGGAAGATGTTAATCGTGCTATCGAGCTATATCGTGAGGTATATGAGGATAAGAACATCTACGAAGTCAGCCTCTATGATGGCGTGGTTGAGCTTCTTGAGATGATAAGGCGAAGCGGCAGAAGGATATTCTTAGTGACCTCGAAGCCTTACAACATGGCTTACAGAGTCTTGTCGTATCTTGGTATCGATATATACTTCGAGGATATATACAGCCCAGAGCTTACGGATCACACCTCCGATAAGTCGCAGCTCATAGCCCGCTTCTTAGAAGAAATGCAGATCGGAGACCTCTCAAGCGTGGCTATGATCGGGGATAAGATCTATGATATAAGTGCTGCGAATGCTTGCGGGATCAAGTCTATAGGTGTTAGCTATGGCTATGGAGACAGAACTGAACTTGCGGGGGCGACGTGCGTGGTTGACAGTCCGGAGGAAGTTTACAGAAGACTGTGAAGAACTGCTATTGATAATATACAGTTTTTCGTGTATAATACACATGTTATGCGGTATGCAGATATAACGGAAAGGTAAAGTACTGATATGACTATTATAGTGACTGGAGGAGCAGGTTTTATAGGCTCTAATTTCGTATTTCATATGCTTAAGGCATATCCTGAGTACAGGATTGTATGTCTTGATAAGCTAACATATGCTGGTAATCTTAGCACCCTTAAGGATGTTATGGATAATCCTAACTTTAGATTTGTTAAGCTTGATATCTGTGACAGAGAAGGAGTGCAGAAGCTTTTTGAAGAAGAGCATCCTGATGTGGTTGTCAACTTCGCAGCAGAGTCACATGTAGACCGTTCTATCGAGGATCCGGGTATATTCCTTCAGACTAACATAATAGGTACACAGGTACTTATGGATGCCTGCAGAAAGTTCGGCAATATTCGCTATCATCAGGTATCAACAGATGAAGTGTATGGTGATCTTCCCCTTGACAGACCGGATCTGTTCTTCACAGAAGAGACACC
>DOVJ01000073.1 GCA_003520145.1 Eubacterium sp. | reverse complement strand
CGAGTTTTCGCGGAGCACTTGCTAATAGGCGACTTGCAAAAAGATAGAAATCTTGACGTGTCCTAGTGATAGTTTTTTTACAATATTATATACCTACTCTGGAAGCAGATTCGTCATACTCTTAAGTCCGAGTGCCACTGTCGAGCCGTTATGAAGCATAGCAGATGTAGCCGGTGGCAAGATGCCGATAACACCAAGTGCTATAAGCGATGTGTTGAAGCCAACTATAGTCCTGTAGTTGAATCTTATCCTCTTCATGAGAAGAGTACTGATTCTTCTAAGCGTTACGAGGCTTCTTAAGTCATCTGAGCCAATCGTTATATCGGCTATCTGCCTTGCTATCTCCGCACCATCACTTATTGCGATGCCCGCATCAGATGCAGACAGAGCCGGCGAATCATTGATTCCATCGCCAACCATGATAACTCTTCTGCCATCAGCCTTCGCCTGTTCTACATACTTAGCCTTGTCTTCAGGAAGCACCTCATAGTAAACCTCAGATATACCAGCCTCTGCAGCTATCTTAAGGGCTGTTTTCTTACTGTCACCAGTCATCATAACGATGTGCTTAAAGCCCTGCTCACGAAGTTCCTCTACAACTTCTTTAACTTCCTCGCGCATAGGGTCCTCGATCAGAATAACTGCCGCAAGGACGCCGTTCTTAGCAAAGAACAGATGCGAGTAGTCATTAGGAAGCTCAGTGAACAGTTCTTTCTTATCCTCAGGGATTATAGCACCTTCATCCTCGAACACGAAGTGATAACTTCCGATAATCGCTCTTTCACCATCTATCTTCGACGCTATACCGTGAGCCACAATATACTCTACATCCGTATGCAGTTCCTCGTGTATAAGATTCTTTCTAAGTGCCGCATCAACAACTGCCCTTGCAACAGAGTGTGGAAAATGTTCCTCCAAGCACGCAGCCTGACGAAGAAGTTCATCTTCTGATTCATCGTTGAAGGATACTATTCTCACAACCGTAGGCTTTGCCTTCGTTAAAGTTCCAGTCTTATCTAGAACTATCGTGTCAGCGTCAGCAACAGCCTCTAAGAATCTTCCACCCTTGACAGTGATATCGTAATCAGCTGCTTCTTTGATTGCTGAGAGTACCGATATCGGCATAGCCATCTTAAGAGCACACGAATAGTCAACCATAAGAACAGACACTGCCTTCGTGACATTCCGCGTAAAAGCCCATGTAAGTCCCGCACCAAAAAGTGTGTATGGAACTAGATTATCAGCAAGACGCTCTGCTTTACTCTCAAGTGAAGACTTAAGTTTCTCAGATTCTTCTATCATCTTCACTATCTTATCGAAACGGCCACAACCTTCTACTTGAGTCACAGTTATGACAAGCTCGCCGTCCTCTACGACTGTGCCGGCAAATACGCTCATGCCAGTGCATTTGCGCACTGCTACAGACTCTCCAGTCATGGATGCCTGATTGACCATAGCTTCACCTGAGTACACTTCACCATCAAAAGGTATCATGTTACCCATGCGCACAACAACCTTGTCACCGCATTTTATGTCAGACGAATCAACCTGCACCTCGCCATCATCTGTAAGAAGCCATACTTTGTCGATGTTAAGAGACATCCGCCTTGCAAGGTCGTCAACAGAGCGCTTATGAGTCCACTCCTCAAGAGTATCGCCTACCTTAAGAAGGAACATAACTGACGAAGCAGTGTTGTAATCCTTAGTCGCTACCGCTGCTGTTATGGCGAAAGAATCGAGAAGCTCCACCTGAAGCTTCTTGTTTTTCAGGGTTTTAAGTCCACGCCATGCATATCTGACTGTCTTTAACATAACCCAAAGCTTACGTATATCAAGCGGCAGGATAAGCCTCTTGCCATAGTGAAGGACTACTGTAGTTACCAAACGATCATAATACTCTGCCGACTGCTCTCTTCCAGAAGTCTCATATACTCTCTCCGGAACTGCAACACTATCAAAAAAGAAGGCCTTTATGATCTCTATGATCCTATCTCTGTCACAGTTATATATAATCACAGCATCGGCTGTTCGCTCGTATACGGTAACTTCCGCTACCTCCGAAAATGACTTAAGATAATACCCCAGAGTATCCGCTTCACGAAAAGTCATCCTCTTCATCGGAAGATGGAATCTTATTCTGTTTTTTATCTCATGTTTGATCGTAAATCTCATGATAATTCCTTATCCTTGTTAGCTCTATCTTCGTTGATAGCCTTAGCCTCAGCATAGATATCAGAACAATTCTCCTGCAAAGTAGTAACCTGTGTAACCACTGAATCCTTTGCTCTTAATACTCCTGCTGTACAGTGTGCGTAAGCCTTCTTAGCATCCTTAGATGAGAGAAGCTTGATTCCCTCAAGTCCAAAAAGTGTGCCCAGTGCAAATAAACCAATTCCTTTTAACTTCATGATAATTCCTCCTTGAAAATATTGGTAACTAATCAAAACAGACCGAAACCCTTCTTGGTATAAGTATTAGTATCGATTGAAAGGACTGTATATCCGGTCTTATCTATAGCGTCCTTTAATCCGATCACATCAGGTTTTTCTTTAGTAAGAAAACTACTCTCCCCCCTTTTATGAGAGCTTGTCACCTTCGTTGCCTCCGGAATCGATTTTCTGATCGCATCGTTGATATGCGCTTCACACATGCCGCACATCATGCCATCGATTTTTACAATAGTCTTATACATCTCAACCTCCTTTCACATTGTCATGGTTGCCAAAAGGTATCACATAAGTACATGCAGTCTTTATAAGTTCCACATCGTGCGTAACTATGATGACTGTCTTGCCCTTTTCCTTAAGCTCCTTAAGTATCTTAGAAACCTGAAGCATGTGGAAGTAATCAAGCCCTGAAGTCGGCTCGTCAAAGAGGATTATATTCCTCTTAGATGCAAGCGCCGAAGCAACTGCCACACGCTGTTTCTGACCACCAGACAAGGCTAGCGGATGCTTATCGGCATATTCGGCAAGATCGAGTGCTTCGAGAATCTTAAGTGCTTCTTCCTTATCCTCAGTTTCCTGCGAGATCACAACCTCTTCAAGAACACTGTCAGTGAAGAGCTGATGATTCACATCCTGCATGACCATATATATGCTCTGTCGCCGCTTCTTGTTCTTCCATGTCTCACTTCCTACCTTAAGAGTAGCTTTGCAGCGCTTCTCCATACCGCATAGACATCGAAGGAATGTCGACTTGCCGGCACCATTTGCACCTACTATACCGACCACCTCGCCTGCAGGAATCTCCATGCGAGAGATATCGAAAACATCCTTCTCACCCTTATAAGAATACTTCATATCTGACAGAATAAGCTTCTCTGCTTTATCTCTATCTACACTAGATACACTGACAGTTACCGGATCCGTAAGGCTCTCAGCCCTAATCCCAAGATTATGTAACTCATCTTCAGAGAGTCCCCTTATCTCATCAGAGCTGTACTCCTTAGCTATCTCTCCTCCATTCATGAGGATTGCTCTTGTGATATAAGGAAAGAGATATGAGATTCTATGCTCAGCTATAACTATAGTCTTATTCTCAGCCTTCCAGGTCTCTATCATCTTCTGCAATTCGCAGATTCCCTTATAATCAAGATTGGCTGAAGGTTCATCAAGGACAACAACCTCAACAGGCTCAACAGCGATACTCGCGCACGCGATCTTCTGCTTCTCTCCACCAGAGAGCCTGAATATACTCCTCTCCATCAGAGTTCCGAGATCATGGTCGTTGACAACCTTGTTGATTCTCTTCTCTATCTCATCTGGATCCAGTCCGAAGTTCTCACATCCGAAGGCAAGCTCGCTCGTCGTATCTACGTTAAAGAACTGACTTCTCGGGTTCTGAAAGACTGTTCCCACATGTCTCGATATCTTACGAAGAGTAGTCTTAGCAACATCTATCTCATTGACGCTTACACTGCCTTCCATATGTCCCTGGTAAAAATGTGGTATAAGACCGTTGATGCATCTGATCAGTGTAGACTTACCACAGCCCGAAGGACCACACACAAGAACCACATCTCCTGCTTCAATACTCAGGTTTATACTCTTAAGACTCTCCTGAGCATCAGTATATCCATATGAAACATTATCAAATAAGATCATACAAAAAACCTTCCTATCGCAAACCATACATAGCATACAAGACAGAACAGAATCATGATATAATCCATGAATCCCAGTCTTATATTCCAGATACAGCTTCTTCTCTTGCCAACTTCAAGTCCACGCGTCATCGCAGCTGCAGACAGCTCTTCACCTATGATTGAACACGAAGCTATAAGAGGTACCATACGATACTCCAGAGCTTCCGAAGCCTTCTTAGCCCCCATCTCGATGCCACGCATACGCATGGCATCGTTGATAGCTTTTGACTCTTCTACAACAGTAGGAAAGAATCTGAATATAACACTTATAGGGATCGTAAGCTTGTCAGTGATACGCAGACGATTCATAGCCGCTAAGAACTCTGACACCTTCGTACTCTTCACTATGTACCTCGCAAGTATCACAGTCGGAAGAATCTTCGTGATTATAAAAAGCATAAGAGCAAGCGCTGACTCCAGTGCAGTAAGATCATGCTGAAGTGCCATCTGAGCATAATAACAGCCTATGTATATCACAATAGAAACACATGCCGCCGCCCATTCTCTCTCGACAAGCAAGAGAAGAACAGGAAGATATACAAGTATCCAATAGAACACGAACATCTGCTTCTCACCCGCATTGCCCACCACGAATATAGAACTTGTGAGCAACAGAAGAAGCTTCGTCCTCGGGTCTAAGAAGGAGTGTGCATCTCGGTCAAGTCTGTACTTCATGATTAGACGATACCTGCCTTTTCAAAATGCTTCTTAAGAGCCTTAGTTCCCAGGATTCCACCGATGAGACCGAATACAATATCAACCACAAGTATAATCGGACACATCCAAGCTGGAAGAAGCTTCGTGATAGCATCGATATAGTCCTGACCAAATTCCTGTCTGGTTGAGAAGTACCCTTCCGAATCAAAGAAGATTCCAAAGTAGTTAGCCCAGTTATATATACCTGAAACAGCATAAGCGATGACACCGAGTTTCTTGCTTCTGTAGCCGCCTGCTTTGTAGATAAGTTCAGCAACAAGTCCTGATAAAGTACCCACGATAAGAGCATAGTAACTCATACCTGTAACCCACATGAATATACCCATGATGATATTCATGATGAGTATCATACCGAACTTCTTAACCTTCGTTAGAAACATCATATAAGGGATACCTGTGAGAATCGGCACAATCACCACAAGAAGCACCATCATGATCGGGATTATACCCGTCATAGCCACTACTGTAGTAAGAACGGCAATTATAGCCGTGTATATACCTACGTTAATAAGATCCTTTGCGTTAAGACGCTTACTGTTTTCCATATTTTTCTTTTCTCCAATCTTTATCACATCTTCCAGTTCTGAGATATCAGCTGTTGCTTCGTCATCCTGCTGAACATACTATCATAACCTAAGAGGACTTCAGGTGACCCCTGTTCAGCCACTACACCATCCTTCAGCACGACGATTCTGTCAACCTTTGCCACAGTCCTCATGCGGTGCGCGATGATTAAGACGGTCTTGTTCTTAATCAGTCTTGACAGAGCATCCTGGATGGCCGTTTCATTTTCCGCATCAAGAGAAGCCGTAGCCTCATCAAGAAGTATAACAGGCGCGTTCTTTAAAAATGCTCTGGCTATCGATATTCTCTGGCGCTCACCACCCGAGAGCTCGCTTCCATTCTCACCGATCATAGTATTATACCCTTCAGGAAGAAGCCTAACGAACTCATCGCAGTTAGCTAGCTTAGCTGCAGCTATAACCTCTTCGTCTGTCGCACCTTTCTTACCGATACGGATATTTTCCATGACAGAGTTGTTAAATAGCGTTACATCCTGGAACACTATCGAATAATTCGTGAGCAAAGTCTCAGGATCTATCTTCGAGATATCCTCACCGCCAAGGGTAATCTTGCCACTGCCGCAGTCCCAGAATCTCGCAGCAAGTCGCGATATAGTAGTCTTGCCGCCGCCTGATGGACCGATAAGCGCTGTTACCTCACCCTGCTTAGCAGTGAAGCTTACATCTGTAAGGACATCTGTGTCATCTGCGTACTTGAAGCCAACATGGTCGAACACGATATCATAGCCCTTGTTGTTCATCTGCTCTGAACCAGCCTGTATATCGTGCGAGAGAACCTCATCCAGACGCTCACACTGAACACCCGTAGCTATGATCGCCGCAAAGTTCTGCAGGGATATTTCCATAGGAGCATAGAGCCTTGCTACAAGCATGAGGAACATGAAGAAGGTCAGAAGATCTATCTTACCATCGGTAAAAAGGATACCACCTACGATCGCAGTTGTACCTATGCCTAGCTTCAGGATGATCGCAGCAGAATTCACATATACGGCCATCTTAAGCTCAGTAAAAAGAGAATACCTCTCAACATTCTTGATCTTCTCATCAAGCTCCTCCATGTATCGATCCTGAGCGTCATTGGCCCTTAGGTCTCTTATGGACTCAAGGCACTCCTGTATACCATCAGAAAGTGCGAGTTTAACAGCGTGATTCTTTCTGACAGCCCTCTTTTCCGCACCCGAACAAGTAGCCACGATGATGAAAGCAACAGGTATGACCCAGAAGCTTGCCAGAACCATCCTCCAGTCAAAGAAGAAAAACATGCTTATACCACACAGAAAGACTGAAGCAACAGCTCCTATGAGTTCTGGAATCCAGTGACTCGATGCAGTCTCAATCATAGCGCAGTCACCCATGATGTTAGTTGTGAGGTCCGCTATATTCTTCTTGCCAAAGTAAGAAAGCGGAAGCTTCCTAAGTTTCTCAGCAATCGCGGTTCTTCTCACACCACTCTCACGATAAGTCGAAAGGAATGTCGCGTTGTACTGTATGAAGGTCGTTATGAACACAAGCGCAATCAACACAAGCGAACTTATCACATAAAACGGAATCCTTTCACTACTTAGAGAGTCACTAAGAATATCCTTGATAAGCATATACAGAACACCAGCGGTCATCATAAGGACCATATTAGATATGGTGACACTTATGCAGGCCTTAACCATATCCACGGCACCCTTTCTAGAAAGCGCATACTTATGTTGTAATCTCTCTATCATCTCATGCACCTACCTTCCACTCTATCGATCTTGTGTATTCGTCATACATACGCTTATATAAGCCATCGTGAAGCATCAGTTCATCGTGACTGCCCGCCTCAACACACTTGCCGTCATCCATCACATAGATTCTGTCAGCATCCTTAACTGTACTGAGCCTGTGCGCGATCATGATAAGAGTCTTGCCCTTAGAAAGCTCATCAAATGCAGCCTGCACCTTCGTCTCGTTGTCCGGATCGGCAAATGCTGTGGCTTCATCAAGTATCAGAATAGGGGCATTCTTTAACATCGCCCTTGCTATCGTGATTCTCTGCTGCTCACCACCAGAGAGATAAGTTCCCTTCTCTCCGATCACAGT
>DOVJ01000075.1 GCA_003520145.1 Eubacterium sp. | reverse complement strand
TGGAAAGATAGTAGAATACCATTAAGGAGATATTATGAATTACATAGGTATAGATCTTGGAACTTCAGCGATGAAGATATTACTAGTAGATAATAAGGGCATTATACTTAAGTCTGTTGCGAAGGCTTATCCACTCTATATGCCACAAGATGGTTTCAGCGAGCAGGAGCCTTCAGACTGGCTTGGCGCCATGTATGAGGGGATAGATGAGCTTCTTGATGGGATTGACCAGACTAAGGTGGCTGGTATAGGTATAGGCGGTCAGATGCATGGTCTTGTTGTATTGGATTCAGAAGATGAAGTCATAAGACCAGCGATACTCTGGAACGATAACAGAACCTATGAGGAGAATGATTATCTTAATTATGAGATTGGTAAGGACGTCCTTTCTTCTCTCACAGGCAATATCTCCTTCACAGGATTTACGGCTTCTAAGCTGCTTTGGATGTATAACCATGAGAGGGAACATTTTGACAGGATAAGTAAGATCATGCTTCCTAAGGATTACCTGGTATACAGGCTGTGCGGCGTACATGCTACCGATTATTCGGATGCCTCAGGTATGCTTCTTCTAGACGTGAAGAATAAGTGCTACAGTGAGCGCATGCTCTCTATATGTCATGTTAAGAAAGAGTGGCTTCCGAAGCTGTATGAAAGTTATGAAACTGTTGGATGTCTTCTTCCTGCAGTTGCCTTACGACTTGGACTTGGCGCTGATGTGAAGGTGTGCGCAGGCGCAGGGGACAATGCGGCTGCAGCTATAGGTACAGGAACTGTTGCGCACGGAAAGTGCAACATAAGCCTTGGAACCTCGGGCACTGTTTTTATAGCGTCTGATAATTACGCTGTTGATCCTAACGGCGCGATTCATAGCTTTGCGCACGCAAGCGGCAAGTATCACCTCATGGGCTGCATGCTTAGTGCTGCTTCATGCAACAAGTGGTGGATGGATGAGATTCTTCGCTCTTCTGATTATGAGAAGGAACAGGCTTGCATACAGAGGCTTGGAAGCAACAGTGTTTACTTCATGCCTTACTTAAGCGGTGAGCGTTCTCCTCACAACGATCCTTTTGTTCGTGGGGCATTTGTGGGGCTTTCGATGGATACTAAGCGCGAGGACATGTACCAGGCGGTTCTTGAGGGCGTAGCTTATGGACTTAGAGATAGTATCGAGAAGGTCAGAGGACTTGGCATATCGATTGAGAGTGCGACACTCTGCGGAGGCGGTGCAAGAAGCGATATATGGCGTAGAATCCTTACAAATGTACTGGGAATAACGCTTGAAATCCCAGCTGTTGAGGAAGGTCCTTCATATGGTGCGGCAATCCTTGCGATGGTTTCGTGTGGCGCGTATAGGGATGTATATGAGGCAGTTGATAAGCTGGTGTCTGTATGTGAGACTTATGTGCCTGATGGTGAATTGGTTGAAAAGTATGATATCGGTTATGAGAAGTATAAGAAGTTGTATCCTGCGATGAAGGAGTGGTATAAACCGGAGAGATAGAAGGCTTAGGAGATATTCGATATTGTTGTTTTCAGAGTAGGGAAAAGCCTTGAAAAGAATAGAATTCAAAGTTGCATTAGCATTTGAATTCTATTTTTTTTCTTTTTGAGATATTTATCAAAAAATGATTGACATTATAATTGATGTATGTTACACTTACATTTGTTAGCGCTAATAAGAACAGGAAGCAAGAGGGCACCGTCCGCAAAACTGTAAACCCTCTTGCTCACAGCCGAAGGATTAACTTCTAATACTATTATATGAGTTTCTCCTTTGATTGTCAATAATTTATCAACACGCAAGGAGGAATTTTTTTTATGCGTAAATCATTAAAGAGATTTGCCGCAATATTATGTGCGGCAGTAACAATGGTAAGTTTTTCGGGTACTAAGGTTGAGGCTGCTGATGGCGATGGGGACTGGACGACATTCCTAGTACGTAGTTATCGATATAATAGGTATAATCCTCAAAAGCAGTATGTGAGTAATCGTATTGAAAAATATGGTGGACCGGGTTTTAATCCTAGAGCGAAAGTTGAATTTAATTTTAGCGATTATGAAATATATAAGTATGAAGCTGAGGTGAGATTTGTATATTCTGTTGAAACAGGTAAAAAAAGAATTGATAGGATGACAAAGCGAGATTATAATTTGAATCCGGGAACTTATGAGTTTGATTATTCTCTAAGTGGTAGTAAGTATTATTTTGCTATAGAACCTGTATTTAGGGTTACTATGAATACTCAGGATGTTACGGTAGAGCGTGAAGGGGATATCTTATTTTATTGATACAGAGGTGAACATGTTGAATAAGAATAAAAAAGTAAAAGTCGGATTTATATCTGTACTTATAGTATTGGTTGTGGTATGTGTTGTTATATTGTCCAAAAATAATGGCAAATCATTATTTAAGAAACAGACCAATGCTAAGATCTTATCTACATGGGACATAGATATGACTCCTCGAGAAAAGAATATAGCATCATGGAATTCTTATGTAAAAAAAGATGATATGATGTATATATATGACGACGGGATGATATTTGAGTGGGATTACAAGTCGGTCGAGTTTAGACCGGCTTGTAGTGACCCGGCATGTGACCATCATGAGGATAATTGCTCTGCTTCTTTTCCAGTTACTAGATATGAGTACGTAACTTATTGTAATGATCATTGGGTTTTCGTTGAAAAGGATAGTAGCAACCGATATTATCTTGGGTATTCTGATTTTGATGGTAATAACAGAAAAAAGGTATTAGATATTACTGATGATATACAGGGAATTGTTCCGTGGTTGTATATAGAATGTATAGAAGGAAAGATATATCTGTATTATAATTCCAGTGTGACTATTCTTGGAGATTCGGATTATGATTCTGTAGATAGATTGTGTATTATGAGATATGATGTGAGTCATATAGATAGCGATAAATCTTATGCCAAAGAAGTGTTCTCATGTGATGGTGAAAATTATAGCGTTATTCATCTGTTATCGATAGATGGAGAGAGATTTGCTATAGATGTGCCTGAGACTGGAGACGGTTTTGAAAAGAATTGTGATAGTAGAATATACAATCAGACAGATATGAGCTATATAACTGTTAAAGGCGCAGAAGATGTTACTTTATTATCTAAGGGGAGATATATAACGAAGGAAAAAGAAGGCCTAATGCTTGTCGATGGAGAAAGGAAGATACGACTTGATGAAGAGGGGTGGGGTGTTCCTTTTTATGATGAGAATAGGATATATACAATAAATACAGTTTACAGACAGATGAAAAGTAGAGACGAAAATAGTGTTATACCTGATGCTGAGGTAAGAGTTCGTGACTATGAAGGGAATCTTCTGGAACAAATATACCTTCCTAAGGATTTTAGCTTGATAGATGGTATAGCTGCATATGATGGAAGATATTATATGACAAGTATTGATTGTATAACTCATCAGTATTTCTACGTCTACGACACCCAGAATCCTGACAAAGGCTGGAAGAAGATAAACAGAGGACATTAATCATCAAGGAAAACTGCCAAAAAGCGTATGACTTTTGCTGGCAGTTTTTTTGTGTAAGCCTGATTCATTGCATTTTCGCGTATTATATGGTACAATTGTCAAGGTTGCATGTGAATTGAAAACTTGAAAGGACATATATATGATTTACGATAATATATTACAGGCTGTAGGACATACTCCTATGGTTAAGCTACAGAGGATGACAGACAGTGACAGCGCTGATGTGCTTGTTAAGTTAGAACCGCTCAATGTAGGCGGCTGCGTGAAGATTAGGACTGCTCTTAACATGATCGAGCAGGCAGAAAAAGACGGACTTATCAAGGAAGACACAATCATAGTTGAGCCGACAAGTGGCAATCAGGGAATAGGACTTGCTCTTGTAGGCGCTGTTAAGGGCTACAGGACTATCATAATCATGCCTGATTCTGTAAGCGAAGAGAGACGCAAGCTCATAAGGCACTATGGTGCGGAAGTTAAGCTCATACACGATCATGGAGATATAGGCAGATGTATCGACGAGTGCCTTCAGGCAGCCATGAATATGAAGGCGAAGAATCCGAAGGTATATGTTCCACAGCAGTTTACTAACGAGAACAACACTATGGCGCACAGGCTTTACACTGCACCTGAGATTCTTGCAGATGTAGACGGTCCTATAGACGGCTTCTGCAGCGGCATAGGAACTGGTGGCACACTTACTGGTATCGGAGAGGTTCTTAAGGAACATAATCCACATATCACTATATGGGCTGTTGAGCCGGAAAATGCAGCTATACTTGCGGGTGGAACCATAGGTACACATATGCAGATGGGTATAGGTGACGGTATCATACCTGACATCCTAAATCGTGAGATATATGATGATATATACGTAGTTACCGATGCAGAAGCCATAGAGACTTCCAAGCGCTTAGCACGTGAAGAGGGCCTTATGTGTGGAATCTCGAGTGGAACGAATGTAGCGGCGGCTCTTAAACTTGCAAAAAAGCTTGGTCCTGGAAAAACAGTAGTGACTATACTTCCTGATACAGCGGAGAGATATTATTCGACACCGTTGTTTTCGGAGTAAAGATATTGAAGAAACCAATATGAAAGGCTGTAAAAAACTTAAGAATATAAGTATAAAAATCGGATTAGTAGCATCACTCATAGTGTTGATTGTAGTATGTGCTTTAGTTTTTTCAAAAAAGGATGGTAAGGTTAAGCTAAACCCTAATACCGATTCGAAAGTCTTATCTACATGGGATATGGATATGACACCGCGAAAAAAAGATATAGCATCATGGTCTTCATATGTAAAGAAAGATGATGCTATGTATATATATAATAGCGGAATGATATTCAAGTGGGATTACAAGTCGAGTGGGTTTAGACCGGCTTGTGATGACCCGGCGTGTGA
>DOVJ01000131.1 GCA_003520145.1 Eubacterium sp. | reverse complement strand
CTATATTTGTCGCAAAGCATCCTGTTACCAAGCCTAACCTCAACGTGGTAAAGGGGCTTGAAACAAGGCTTACAGATATGGATGAGATGATAGAGACTGCTGTTTCGACAGCACAGATAATAGAATGCGAGTAGTGCGAGACTTGAATAATAGAAAATGCCCCGAAACTTATATAAGCACGGGGCAAACTTCTATGAAGTTATGAGTGCTGATTACTTTACAACGTACTGATTAAGTACTGAAAGAATAGCGTTAGTCTCTTCGTCGCTTTCTGAGTGGATGTTGAGATCTATGTTCTTAGAAAGGTCAAGGCTGAAGATACCCATGATAGACTTAGCGTCGATTACATATCTTCCTGACACAAGATCGAAGTCTACATCGAACTTCTGAAGATCGTTTACGAATGACTTTACCTTATCGATCGAATTAAGTGAAATAGAAACAGTTTTCATAATATAGTCCTCCTTTTAAAAATAACATACCTTAATACTAATATCAAAAAGTGAATTAGTCAATAGGTATTTTGAAAAAAAGAGGAAAAAACCAAAGGAAATCTAATATGATCAGTGAAAAGATAGCGTTTCACACTCTTGGATGCAAGGTCAATACCTATGAGACCGAGGCTGTCAAAGAGCTGTTTGAAAGGGCCGGATATGAAGTAGTTGACTTCGAAGAGAAGGCTGATATATATGTGGTCAATACTTGTTCTGTGACCAATATAGCCGACAGGAAGTCGCGTCAAATGCTTCATAAGGCGAAACAAATCAACAATGATGCAATTGTCATAGCTATGGGCTGCTATGTTCAATCCAGTAAGGATACACTTCTTAAGGATGGGCTTATCGACATAATAGTAGGTAACGATATGAAATCGGCTCTTGTCGATATAGTAAAAGCATACAAAGCTGGAGATAAGAAGAATAGCTATATAGATGATATCATGACTAAGAAGGTTTATGAACCCCTTCGTATAACCAAAACTGCTGAGACTTGCAGAGCATTTATCAAGGTATGCGACGGTTGCAATATGTACTGCAGCTACTGTATCATCCCTTATACAAGAGGCCCTGTCAGAAGCAGGGCTCTTGAGGATTGTGTCGCTGAAGTTGAGAAGCTGGCTGCTTCAGGCTTCAAGGAAGTTGTACTGTCAGGTATACATGTGAGCTCTTATGGTCTTGACTTAAAGTCGGGCTACAGACTTATCGATCTCATAGAAGCTATCGAGAAAATAGACGGTATAGAGCGTATCAGACTTGGGTCTTTTGAACCGAGAATGGTGGATGATGATTTCCTTGCAAGGCTTAGTAAGTGTAAGAAGGTGTGTCCACATTTTCATCTGTCGCTGCAAAGCGGATGTGATGAGACTCTTAAGCGCATGAAGAGACACTATGATACGAAGCGATTCATGGAGATTGCAAGCAATATAAGAGCTTCGATACCGGATGCTATGCTGACGACCGATGTGATCGTTGGTTTCCCTGGTGAGACTGATGAGGAATTCAAAGAGACCGTTAAGTTTTTAGAAGATGTGAAGTTCTTCGAAATGCATGTTTTTAAGTATTCAAGAAGAAGCGGTACTGTTGCTGATAAGATGCCTGATCAGATAGATGGTAAGACTAAGAATGAGCGCTCGGAGGTGCTGATCAAACTCGATGAGAAGAATCATGAGGATTATTACCGTGAATATGAAGGCCGTACTATGAAGGTTCTAATAGAGGAGAAATGCGTAGTAAAGGGCGAAAAGTATGTAGTTGGGCATACCGATAATTACATCAAGGTCTATATAAAGAGTGACAGGTACCTTATAAATCAGATAGTTGACGTAAAGCTTGTTAAGGCTTATGATAAGAGGTCTATGCTTGGTGTTTTGTAAAAAAACTTGCAAAGAAACGGGATTTGATATACAATTAAAGAAATATATGTAAAGAGGATTGTTTATGGAGAATTTAGGTAATACAAAGTATTTTAAGATTCAGCCAGAGCAGGATATATCAGTATCTGAGGTTATTGAGACTGTATATAAGGCTCTTAAGGAAAAAGGATATAATCCTGTTACTCAGATCGTAGGTTATATCATGTCTGGTGATCCAACATACATAACCAGCTATAATAATGCGAGAAGTCTCATCATGAAGGTTGAGAGAGATGAGATCGTTGAGGAAGTCTTAAGCTACTTTATCAATAATAAGGGATGGTAATATATGGCTTATCTTGGGCTTGATTACGGTTCAAAGACCGTCGGAGTGGCTATATGCGCCAATGATTCGCGCATAGCAACAGCCAAGGAGATAATCAGAAGAGACCGCGAGGATAAGCTTCGCAGGACTCTTGCCAGAGTTGAAGAATTAATAGCAGAATATAAAGCCTATGACGTGGTTATAGGTCTTCCTCTTATGCCTGATGGTGATGAAGGGGAGAGAGCTTCTAAGGCCAGGGCTTTTGCAGAAGCTCTCAAGAGGCGTTGTGATTGCCGGATTATATTCTGGGATGAGAGATATACTACCACTTCAGCCATAGATATCATGGATGAGTGTGGAATCAAGAAGGAAGAACGCCACGAATATGTGGATATGATCGCGGCTCAGATCATACTTCAGTCCTATCTGGATGAAAACAATAAAAGTGGAGATTAATATGTCTAAGTTAGAAAAGATATTATTCGAAGGTGATAACGGTGCGGAGGAATTCTATGTGCTTTCTTCCACAAGACTCGCAGGTCGCAATTATATACTTGTTACAGATAAGTATGACGATGATGCGAGTGATGTTGAAACCTTCGTTATGAAGGATATGTCCGATGAGTCGGAGTCTGAAGCCAGATATGAGATGGTAGACGATGAAGAAGCTGAGCAGGTTTTTGAACTTTTGCTTGATGAATTGGAGGATTGACGAGAATTGGCAAAAAAGGAGAAAGTGCCGGGAAAAGTCAAGATCATACCGCTGGGTGGTCTTGAGCAGATAGGTATGAATATAACGGTATTTGAAGATGATGACAGTATAATCATAGTGGATTGCGGTCTGTCATTTCCAGACGATGAGATGCTTGGTGTAGATATCGTTATCCCTAATATCAACTATCTAAAGAAGAATAAAGATAAGATTAAGGGCATGGTCATAACTCATGGCCATGAAGACCATATAGGTGCGATTCCTTATGTTCTTAAGGAAATCAATATACCTATATATGCAACTAAGCTCACTATGGGGCTTATCGATTCGAAGCTCGAAGAACATGGGCTTCTTGGCAAGGTAAAGAGGAAGGTCATATCTTATGGCCAGACTATTAATCTTGGAACTTTTAAGGTTGAGTTCATAAGAACTAATCACAGTATAGCGGATGCCGCTGCATTTGCCATATATACAAGACAGGGTATAATCATCCATACCGGTGATTTTAAGGTTGATTACACTCCTGTATATGGTGAGCCTATTGATCTTCAGAGGTTAGGAGAACTTGGTAAAAAAGGTGTTCTTGCGCTTCTTATGGACAGCACGAATGCTATCAAGCCAGGTTTTACTATGTCTGAGAGCACTATAGGTAAGGTGTTTGACAATATATTCAACGAGAATCGCAAATCGAGGATCATTATCGCTACATTTGCATCTAACGTTGACCGTGTTCAGCAGATCATCAACATGGCTGCAAAGTACGGCAGAAAGCTTGCTGTAGACGGAAGAAGCATGGTCAAGACTGTTGAGGTTGCCATGAAGCTTGGATACTTAAGTGTTCCGGAAAATACGCTCATAGACATAGAGGATATGAAGAATTACAGCGATGAGCAGATGGTTCTCATCACAACCGGAAGTCAGGGCGAATCGAGTGCGGCTCTTGCAAGGATGGCTGCTTCGCTTCACCGCAAGGTGGTCATAAATCCTGGAGATGTTGTTGTGTTCAGCTCTACGCCTATTCCTGGTAACGAAAAGTCCGTATCTAATGTTATCAACGAGCTTGCTATGAAGGGTGCGAAGGTTATATTCCAGGATACTCACGTGTCGGGACATGCCTGTCAGGAGGAGTTGAAGCTTATCTATACTCTGGTTAAGCCTAAGTATGCTATACCTGTTCATGGTGAATTCAGACATCTCATCGCTCATAAGGAACTTGCTGTTTCTATGGGTATACCTAAGGACAATGTCTATATCATCAACTCTGGAGATGTTGTTGAGTTTGATGAGGGCGAAGCTAAGCTTAGCGGATCTGTTGAGGCTGGTGCGGTATATGTTGACGGACTTGGCGTTGGCGATGTCGGCAATGTTGTACTTCGTGACAGACAGCAGTTGTCTGAGGGCGGTATGATGGTCATAATCATGGTATTTGATGAGGTGACTAAGGAACTAGTGGCTATGCCTGAGATTATAAGCAGAGGCTTTATATATACTAAGGAAGCTGGCATGATCATCGACGAATGTACTAACATAACTATGGAATGTATCGAGAAGTTTGATAATGACAGCAGGCGTGAGAAAAATAGGATTAAGAATCTCGTGAAGGAGAACATAGGACAGTATCTGTGGAAGAATCTCAAGAGAAGTCCTCTCATAATTCCTGTTATCATAGAGGCCGGTGTTTAGGAGTAGTTTATGCTTAATATAGACAAATGTACGCAAAAACTTAAAGATGCCATACTCGAAAGTGATGAATACAAAGAATACCTGCATTGTCTTGAGGCTCTAAAGCGAGAACCGCAATTGTATGACAAGGTTAATTATATCAGACGAAGAACCTTCTATGTCAATAACAATTCAGACCTCGGAGAAGAGCAGTATGCTAACGAGGTTATGCAGTATATCGCTGAGTATGATGAACTTAAAGCTAACGAGATAGCCAGGGCTTTTTTGGATGCTGAGCTTGTTGTGTGCAGAATTATACAGGATATCAATTACAGATTGGTAGAAGAATTAGACCTTGATATCAGCTTTATGGAAAATTAGTGATTGGAAGGTAACAAGATGAATTTTAGTCCAAAGAATATCATATTTTCGATAGTTTCGGCATCTATCGGTATAATCGTATTCTCTATATGTGTTCTTTTTGTATTCAATGTGGGTAATAGAGCTTATAGCTTTGGATATAATATATTCAACGAAAAGCCTATGTCTGAGGGCTTAGGACACAGTGTCCTTGTGGAAGTCAAGAAGGGCATGACTGATGATGCTATAGCAAAGCTTATGTTTGAGTCAGGACTTGTTGAAGATCAGAATGTGTTTTTTGTTCAGATTAAGCTGTCTGAGTATTCGAAGAAGTATGTTCCGGGTAAATATATGCTCAATACTAATATGACTCCAACAGAGCTTCTTGCAAAGATCTGTTCTGGAGAGACATATCTGCCACCGGAAACTGTGACTGAGAATAATGTTGAATCTACTATCGAAGAAGTGACACAGGAAGCTGTGCCTGAGTCATAGAGGAAGAATATGGCGGATTTTTATAATATATCTGAATTCATAAAATCATATGATAACGAGGCACCTTGCGGACTCTGGAATCTAAGACGGGAAGCTGAAAGAAACGGTGTTCCCATCATAAGAGAAGAGATGGAGAACTTCATAAGAGTTATGCTTAATCTCAAGAAACCGAAGAGGATACTTGAACTCGGTACTGCCATAGGTTATTCTGCTATATATATGGCTATGAATATGCCGAAGGATTGTCATATAGATACTATTGAGAATTATGATAAGAGGATTGTAAGTGCCAAGGCCAATATCAAAGCATATGGTATGGAGGATAGGATCACACTGTATGAAGGTGATTGTGCTGAGGTTCTTCTTACTCTTAAGGATAAGTATGATTTTATATTTATGGATGCTGCGAAGGCACAATATATGACTTATCTGAAGTTATGTATGAAACTTATGAATCCGGGGGCAATGATGCTCACGGATAATATTTTGTGTGATATGTGTATATTGCAGTCGAAGTTTGTAGTTGAGAGACGTGACAGGACTATACACGAGCGTATGAGAGAATATCTGCATGCATTAACTCACAGTGATGAACTTGATACTTCGCTCATTCCGTTAGGTGATGGCGTGGCTTTAAGCATAAGAAAGGATTGAATTATGCCTGAATTGTTGATACCTGCGAGCAGTCTTGAGGTGCTTAAGATTGCCGTTATATATGGGGCTGATGCGGTTTTTATAGGTGGAGAGGCATTTAGCTTAAGGGCTAATGCAAAGAACTTTTCAAAAGAAGATATGAGGTGTGGTATAGAATTTGCTCATGCACATGGAGTGAAAGTATATGTTACTGCCAATATCTTAGCACATAATGACGATATAGAAGAGGCTAAGGGTTACTTTGAGGAGCTTAGTGAGCTTAAGCCTGATGCGCTTATCATATCTGATCCGGGGCTTTTTGTTATGGCCCGTGATATATGTAAGGATATAGATATACATATCAGTACGCAGGCCAATAATGTCAATTATCAGACATTCAATTTCTGGCATGGATTAGGCGCTAAGCGTGTTGTTACGGGACGTGAGTTATCGCTTAAGGAGATAATCGATATAAGAAAGCATATACCTGATGACATGGAAATCGAAACATTTATCCATGGCGCTATGTGTATATCTTATTCGGGAAGGTGTCTTCTTAGCAACTTTCTTACCGGAAGGGATGCAAATCAGGGTGCCTGTACACATCCTTGCAGATGGCAATATGCTGTTGTTGAGGAGAAGAGACCGGGACAGTACATGCCTGTGTATGAGAATGAGCGAGGAACATATATATTCAATTCTAAGGATCTGTGCATGATCGAGCATGTGGATGATCTGATGGAAAGTGGAATAGATTCTTTCAAGGTCGAAGGTCGTATGAAGACTGCTCTTTATGTGGCTACTATAACCAGAGCATATCGTATGGCTATGGATGACTATGCTAAGGGCGGAAGAGAGTATTATCAAAAAAGACTTCCGATTTACATGGAAGAGATATCAAAGTGTACTTATAGACAGTATACAACGGGATTTTTCTACGGAAAGCCGCATGCTGATGCGCAGGTCTATGATAACAATGATTATGTTAAGGAATATGTTTATCTTGGATATGCTGAAGAGGTAGATGATGAATGGGTACATATGACGCAGAGGAATAAGTTCTGTGTAGGTGATGAGATAGAACTTATGAGAACACATGATGGCGTCAATGAATCAGCTAAGGTGCTTGAGATAGTTGGAGCGGATGGCGTGAGTGTCGACAGTGCGCCGCATGCTAAGGAAAGTCTTAAGGTGAGATTCGATAAGAAGATAGAGAAGTATGATATGTTCAGGATATTTAAAGGGTGAACTTAAAAATGGAAGATAAAAATGGAAGATAAAAATGTAGTGAAAAAAACGCGTAGTTCTAATTTTGAACTATTGAGAGTTCTTGCAATGCTGATGATCGTGCTGTTACATGTCACGATGCATTGGCCAAGATATCAGCTTATAGATGCAAATAGCCAACGTGTTTTAGGCAATGGTTTGTTTAGTTATCCTGTATTCTATAAAAAATTATTGATTGTAAATATGATAATGCCTATGGGACGTATAGGCAATGGTCTTTTTATAATGATTTCAGGGTACTTTATGGCGAATAAAGCAAAGATAGATCTTGTTAAGATATCCAAAAAGCTTCTCTCGCAATTGGGATATGTAACGGTTTTATTACTTTTTTGTTCTAGTATAGTGTTTTATGTGACTAATAAAGATAAGTTGACGTACTTTAACTTGATCAAGATATCTGACTTCAACTCTGAATGGTGGTTTATTGGTTATTATTTTGTAATAATGTTGTTGGCAGCCGTTGTTTTAAACAAATACATGATTAATGCAGAAAAAAATAAAGCGTTAACATTGATTGTTGTTGTTTTTTCTATTGTTGAACTTCAATGGACTGGTAATTTGCTGTATACACTTAGCGAAGATTTGAGAACTCTCGGAGTAGGTGTGTTTTATTATCTGATGGGAGGTTATATCCGTAAGTATAATCCTTTTGAAAAGGTAAGGGGATATATATTCTTCGTTGTCATAATCGTTATGAATATTATATATGGCTTTACAGTTTACAATAATACACAGAATGAAATACAGAATTATATCTGGACGGGATCCGAAGGGACATTTATTCAGCCTGTATATTATCCAACAAATTATGATATTATGGTTGTTGTAATTGTAATCTCTGTATTTGAAATATTTAGACGACTCAGAATACCGAATAGCAAAGTTATTAATTATCTTGGCGCATCAACATTTACAGTGTATCTGATTCATGAAAATAGGTTCTTTAGAAATATATATAACAATACTGAAATAATAGTTTTATTACAAAATCACCCATTTTTGTTCAGTGTTGAACTTATCAAATGGACATTGTTTAATTTTGCGGCAGGAGTTATTGTATATGCTCTATTCAACCTGAGTGCAAAAATATGTAAGCGCCTGAGATGGGTAGCAATAAAAGAATAAAATGAAAAAAGGGACTGTAAAAAACTATCACTAGGACACGTCAAGATTTCTATACTTTCGC
>DOVJ01000162.1 GCA_003520145.1 Eubacterium sp. | reverse complement strand
GTCCAGGATTATGTCCGCACCCCCTTCGCTATAATTAATTATTTATATGTTTATGGGACTGGTCTTTTATTTAAAGACCAGTCTATAGGAAAAGTATGTTAATATTTATATATTTGGGCATAGACATACTATTTTTGTCAACGTATTGTTTCTTAGCTGTTTGCATAAGACGATATAAAAAGAAATCTCAAACAATTGCTGATTTTGATAATCTTTCGTTGAAATTGATTTCGGTTAGAAATTTTTATGTGCACAATACGATTAAATATGAATACAGCACGAGATTTTGTTATGATGATATTGATAAAATTGTTCGTATGGAGAAAAAAGATGAATATACAGAGTATGACTTGTTTGTGTTAGGGCATGAATTGGGGCATTCTATAGACTCATGTCGTAACAGATTATTTTATAGGATTTGTTTATTATTTAATATACTGACATGGATAGTGTATATTGCATCGATGATGTTCTCGGTTTATTATATTTTTAATAAGGGCAAAATTGTAATTGAATTAGACATCTTGTATTGGTTTTTTATTATGGTTATTGTTGCTCGGCTAATAATGACTTGGCCGTTAGAGAAGAAAGCGAGCAATTATTCGTTGGATATTTTAGATGAAATTGGATATAAAATAAAAGATATCAAGGTTATTATTAATCTTGCTGCTATAAGTCAGTGTATGTTTTATGCTATTCTATTCTTGTTAAGCATATCGGTATATTTAGTTGTTGCATTTTAGGAGTGTATATGAACAAATGTATTAAAATTATCATTTTTTCCTTTGTGATTTCAATATTTTTTTGGGTTATTTTTGAGTTTATGGTTAAAGAGTATGAGACTTGGCAATATATGTTGGCTTCTTCTCTTGTGAGTTTGATATTTGGAATTATTTTGACTGAGCGGGAGGAAAAACATGAGTAAATTAACCTACTCCCCAACAAAAACCATTCGCTTAAACAACGTCCTCATCTATCGTATGCTTATGGACGATGAGAACTTCAACCTTCAGGTTGCGATAGAGCAGATGCAGAACTACATTCGCGTTAAGGGCGCGACTCAGATAGGTCCGCTTATTCAGCACACTGAGGTCAAGACTACTGAAGATGGAATGCCTGATATAAGCATCTGCTTCATGCTTCAGGCGAATAACTTCATTCACAACGTGGAGGCGCCATATACCATGGAGCCTGTTGTGAAGGCTTCGGATTGTATGTACTGCAGGTTCACAGGACCTGAGGATAAGCTTAAGATTGCTTATGACAAGATAGGTGTGGAGGCTTATGAGGCTGACGTGGAGCTTGATGGCTCTAGTTACACTGTCTTCGTGTCGAATGATGTAGCCGAAGGCACTATGGTGGCAGATGTGTTTATGCCAAGGAAGAGTGTATGATTAACAGACGTGTCAGAGATATTAGAGAATTAAAAGACAGCAGGCTACTGTATGACAAGGAGCCACCGGCGTTTGGGTATATACTGCTAACGCTGGTGGCAGTATTTATGCTTGTTGCGGCTATAGTAGCTATTAAGGTGCCTAAGATATATGTTGTTAAAGCTAAGGGCACCGTGACTGGAGAGGATGCTGGATATGTGATGTGTCCTGTGACCGGTCAGATCGACAAGTGCTACATGAAGGAAGGTATGCTCGTAGAAGAGGGAGATATCCTCTTCACTGTTAAGAGTACCGATTATGACCTTCAGGGCACTCAGCTTGAGAAGAGCAGAGAGAATTATGCTAAGCAGCTTGAGAAGTATGAGCTTCTCGTAAAGTCTATTAAGGACGATGTGAATTACTTCGAGAATTCTTCGGAGGATGCGTATTTCTACAGCACTTATGAGAAGTATAAGTCTGAGGTTGCTCAGGCGAAGGTTGATGTGAGTACCTATAAGGCTTATGGCTATACAGACGATCAGATCAAGAATGCTCTCGTAGCGAACGAGGACAAGATCATGTCTATCTACTATGCAGCTATTCAGCAGGCTGAGAATCAGAAGAGCCAGATAGCTGATCAGTTAAGTAACATAGATGCTCAGCTTCTCGCTATAAGTTCAGGTAAGGAGAGCTTCTCTGTAACGGCCTCCTCTTCAGGTGTTCTGCACCTTCTGCAGGAGTATAAGAGTGGTATGGTTTTGCAGACAACTACTGCTGTTGCTACGATTACGCCTGAGAATAGTAAGAGGATTCTTAAGGTGAATGTCTCACCTTATGATAAGGCGAGGATTAAAGAGGGCGACGAGGTGCAGATAGCCATAGATGGTCTTGCGCAGAATTCTTACGGTACTATAAGAGGCAAGGTTATCGATATAGACAGCAATGTCACTGTCGGTCAGAATTATGATGGCAGCTCTTATCAGGCGTTTGGCGCTATTATAAGTCTTGAGCAGGATTATCTTGTCGGTGCTTCAGGAACAGCTGTGAAGCTTGAGAACGGCATGAGTGCTGAAGCTAGGATAACCTATGACAAGATAAGCTACATGGACTATATGCTTGAGAAACTGGGATTTAAGATAAGATGAAAAGAATTGCATATATGTGTGCTGTGTTGTATCTGGCTCTAGGCTCGGTACACATGGTTTACGCGACGGATGAGGGAGCTTTGGTGCCGGATGTCGCAGATGAAACTAAGTCAGTGGAAAGACAAGAAGATATAGAGGCAGCACAAGAAGAGAAGATTAAGGATATCGTGATAGGCGATTACGAGAAGGAGATGTATGTAGGCAAGTCTCAGACTCTTGAGGTCACTCTGGTGCCTTCCGCTTCCTACGAGACGATTACTTATACATCGTCTGATACGAACATCCTGAAGGTAAGTGCCCAGGGTGAAGTGAAGGCTGTCGCTCGCGGCACAGCTCGTATAAATGTATCGGCTGGCGATATTACTCGTGAGATAGAGATATCTGTTCTTACGCCTACTACTGATATCAAGCTTGGAAGTAACTATATCGTTCTGAAGGTTGGTGAAGAATACAAGCTTACTGCAGATGTGCAGCCCTATGACGCTGACTGGGGCATAGGCTTCAGATCATCTGATGATGAAGTTATAGGTGTTGGATATGATGGTCTTATAACTGCTAAGAAGCCTGGCCATGCCACTGTTATAGTGTCTAACAAGGACTATGTTACAAGTGCTATGGTCATAGTCAATTCTGGTGATGAGAAGTCATCTGAAGAGGGTACAGGTGATAGTAATCAGACTGTTGTGGAGAATAAGATTCCTGAAGGGCTAAAGCTTCTTGATAAGGATACACTTCGTAAGCTCTATGACAGCGGTGAGACCTATAGTGTCAAGTGCGATGGTTATGAGTTCATAGTCGATGGTAAGGACATAGTCAATCATCATAACGAGCTTAGCACAGACATAGAGCTTAAGAACGGTAAAGAGACAACTTTCACTGTGAATGGCGGTAAGCCGATATGTGGCGATGTTGTGATACATTTTGACAAGAGGCCTGGTAAGTACCTGTATCTGTATAACGAGGCTAAGGGGAAGTATGAGTACATAGATGCGGGGCGTAGTTCTGAGATTAAGATTACGATTCCAGGGCGCTACATGTTCACAGATAAGAAGATTGTGACCGGCAGGGAGGCTGTTGTTCTGATCCTTGCGGGCTCTTTAATAGTCATAGTGATCGGCGTCATCGTCTATGTGGTTGTCAACAAAAGATATTTATTCTGGTAATTAGTATGAAGTATACATATGTAAAACAATTTGATATGACAGACTGTGCCGCTGCGTGTATGGCTATGGTCTGTCTTCATTATGGCAAGGAGACTTCTATAACGGGACTTCGCGACATCATGGGCACTGACATCAAGGGTACGAACCTTGTTGGTATGTGTAAGTGCGCCGAGAAGCTTGGCTTTGAGGCGTGCGCTGTGAAGGTTGATAAGGAAGGCTTCCTAAGCCGTTATACACTTCCTGCTATAGCGAATGTGATCACCAAAGAAGGTCTCTCACACTTCGTGGTTGTCTTCAAGGTGACGAAGAAGTTCGTCATAATCGGTGATCCGGCTACAGACCTTAAGAAAGTGGATACAGACGAGTTCTTCAGCAAGTTCACTGGGGCTATGCTGCTTCTTAAGCCAAACTCCGGCTTTGAGGCAGGTAAGGAGAAGAAAAAGAGCGTGTTCAAGAGGTATATGTCGCTTCTTCTTCCGCACAAGAAGCTCTTTGTCTATGCGATCCTTGCATCTGTGATAACTACGATTTTAGGCATAGTATCGTCGCTTTTTAATAGCGTTATCTATGACGAAATCTTGCCTTATTCGCAGAAGGATGTCTTAAGGATCATGCTCTTTGTGTTCCTTGGGATATCGCTTGTTCAGATAACTGTGGGATTCTTGCGGCAGTGGATACTTCTTCACCTGTCGATCAAGATCGATATACCGCTCATGCTTGGGTACTTCGAGCACATATATAAGCTTCCTATGAAGTTCTTTGCGGCTCGCAAGACAGGTGACATAACGACGAGATTCTCGGACGCATTTACCATCAAGAATATCTTCACTAGTATAGCTCTTTCGCTTGTTATGGACATCTCGATGGCTCTTGTGACGGGTGTGATACTCTTCAACATGAATCCGAAGCTCTTCGCGGTCATAATTGTTATGACGGCTGTGAGTGTACTTCTTGTCTATATCTTTAAACAGCCTTATAAGCGCATCAACGAGGAGCAGATGCAGCAGTCATCTGTTCTTAATTCGCAGATCATAGAGGGACTTAGAGGCTACGAGACTATCAAGGGCAATGCTGGCGAGGAGATAGAGCTTGAGGCTATCGAGCGCGAGTACATCAAGTCTCTTCGTATAGGTGTGAAGGAGAGCATGCTCTCGAACGTACAAGGGACTATATCGAGTATTATAAGCGGTGCGGGAAACCTCATACTGATGTATATCGGTATCTCTGCTGTTATAGATGGAGGCCTCTCGCTTGGAAGCTATATGGCTTTCATGACTATGGCTGGATACTTCATGGATCCTGTAAGCAATCTTGTTAGCCTTCAGCTCTCGATACAGGAGGCTGATATCTCTATGAAGAGGCTTTCTGAGATCCTTGATACTGAGCGTGAGAAGGGCTTTGAAGAGGATGCTAGCTTACACTCTTATCGTGAGGTTAAGGATGCTTCTGGGGATGTGGAATTCAAGGATGTGACTTTTGCTTACGGTAGCAGAAAGCCTGTTTTGAAGAACTTTTCTCTTAAGGTACTGGCTGGTTCTAAGGTTGCGCTTGTAGGCAGCAGTGGAAGCGGCAAGTCGACTATCGCTAAGCTTCTTCTTAAGTACTATGAGCCAGATGAGGGCTTGATAACGATAGCGGGTGAAGATATAGCTGATGTGAGGAGCGACTCTCTAAGGCGCGCCATATCTTATGTTCCACAGAACATAGAGCTTTTCTCAAGAAGTATCTTTGAGAATATAAGGATTGCAAAGCCTTCTGCAGACATAGAAGAGGTTAGGCAGGCTGCTAAGCTTGCGGGAGCTGATGAGTTCATTAAGACGCTTCCTATGCAGTACTATACTTACCTAGAGGAAGCAGGCGGAGGACTTAGTGGTGGCGAAAAGCAGAGATTAGCTATAGCGCGTGCGCTTCTAAAAAAGAGCGAGCTCTATATCCTCGATGAGAGTACTAGTAACCTAGACTTTGCGACAGAGAATCTTATCTTCGACACTATCTATGAGAAGCTTCGGGGGAAGACGATGCTTATCATAGCACACAGACTTGCGACTGTGAAGGACTGCGATTTGATAGTTGTCATGGATAAGGGCGAGATCAAAGAGATGGGTAGTCACGAGGAACTTCTTAACCTTAACGGCAAGTACAAGGAACTGTGGGATATGCAGCAGGGCAGAAGGAAGGCTTCGATGTCTTCTGTTGATAAAGAGGTGACTCCTATCGAAGAGGATATGGAAGGGGTTATGCTCTATACTTAACTGAAATTAACTCTTGATTTCGGAATATAATAGTGATACAATAGCTTATGTCAATAGGGGAGCTCGTGCAGGCGGGCTGAGAACGAGAGTTACAGCTCGGACCCATAACCTGATTTGGATAATGCCAACGTAGGGATGGATATGGCTTGAGTGAATTATGAGCAGATATATCATGCGTGTGGTATATCTGCATTTTTTTAGAGAATATAGGAGGTTTAATATGTTAGGAGATTGTTTGGAAAGTGTTCGTAAGACTTGTCCTTTGGTGCACAACATCACCAACTATGTTACTGTTAACGATGTTGCGAATGTACTGCTTGCTTGTGGTGGAAGTCCTATTATGTCGGATGAGCCGGAGGATGTGGAGGATATCACATCTATCTGTGGTGGTCTGAATATCAACATAGGTACGCTTAATCAGAACAGTATCAAGGCTATGTTTGTGGCAGGTAAGAAGGCAAGTGAGTTAGGTCATAAGATCTTGCTTGACCCTGTTGGAGCGGGAGCTTCTAAGCTTCGTACCGATACGGCCGTTAAGCTTATGAATGAGATTAAGTTCTCTGTTATCAGAGGCAACATATCCGAGATTAAGACGCTTGCTCTTGGAAGCGGCACAACTAAGGGCGTTGACGCGGATGTTGCAGATGCTGTTACAGAGGAGAATCTCGATTCGGCAGTGAAGTTTGTGAAAGCATTTGCTGCAAAGACGGGGGCAGTTGTAGCGATAACAGGCGCTATCGACCTTGTGAGTGACGCTGACAAGTGCTATGTGATCAGAAACGGTCGTCCTGAGATGGGCAAGATAACCGGTACAGGCTGTCAGTTATCAGGCATGATGACTGCTTATATCGTGGCTAATCCTGAAAATGTTTTGGAAGCCGCAGCTGCTTCTGTATGCGCGATGGGACTTGCAGGTGAGATAGGATGGTCGAATATGCAGCCGCAGGATGGCAACTCTACTTACAGAAATCGCATCATAGACGCTATCTACCATATGGACGCAGATACCCTTAACAAGGGGGCTAAGTATGAAGTTAGATAAGAAGGATCTGCTTCTGTATGCGGTAACGGACCGTCACTGGCTTAATGGAAGGCGTCTTGTTGATGTAGTGAGAGAGAGCTTAGAGGGGGGCGTGACTTTTGTGCAGCTTCGTGAGAAGACTCTCGATGATGAGGCTTTTCTTGCGGAAGCAAGAGAACTTAAAGAGCTGTGCAGAGAGTACAAGGTTCCATTTGTGATCAATGACAATGTCGATATCGCGATCGCGATGGACGCTGATGGCGTTCATGTCGGACAGAGCGACATGGAGGCGGGAGACGTAAGAGCTAAGCTTGGACCCAATAAGATAATAGGCGTATCGGCTCAGACTGTTGAGCAGGCTATACTTGCACAGAAGCGTGGAGCTGACTACATAGGCGTAGGAGCAGTGTTCCCGACAGGCTCGAAGGATGATGCTGAGGATGTATCATATGACACGCTTAAGGCTATATGTGAAGCGGTATCTATACCTGTTATCGCAATAGGTGGAATAGGTGAAGCGAATGTTAGTAAGCTTGCGGGAAGTGGTATAGTCGGAGTAGCTGTCATAAGCGCTATATATGCGGCTGATGATATATGTGATGCTGCTAGAAGGCTTAAGACTTCGACTAGGAACGCACTTAATCGTATGAACACAGCTTTAACGATCGCTGGAAGTGATTCTAGCGGAGGCGCCGGTATACAGGCAGATATCAAGACGATGACGGCGAATGGCGTATATGCTATGTCAGCTATCACTGCTTTGACTGCTCAGAATACTACAGGTGTTACAGGGATAATGGAAGTGACGCCAGAGTTTTTATCTCTTCAGTTAGAGGCGATCTTCACAGACATTTATCCTGATGCTGTTAAGACAGGCATGGTTTCTTCAAGCGAGCTTATAAGAACTATCTCGGCTACGCTTAAGAAGTACAATGCAAAGAACATAGTCGTCGACCCTGTTATGGTGGCGACTAGCGGAGCGAAGCTAATTGGCGATGAGGCTATCGAGGTGTTGAAGGAGGAGCTTCTTCCTCTTGCGACCGTGATTACGCCGAATATTCCTGAGGCAGAGGTTCTCTCGGGGATGACGATTAAGAGCGATGATGACATGATCGCGGCAGCGAAGGTTATCTATGATAAGTACAACTGTAATGTGCTTCTTAAGGGCGGTCACAAGATCAATGACGCCAATGACCTTCTGTATCGTGATGGCTGTTATGTGTGGTTTGCGGGTAAGAGAATCGATAACCCGAATACCCACGGAACAGGCTGTACGCTGTCATCTGCGATAGCATCCGGCCTTGCTAAGGGCGAAAGCCTCGATGATGCGGTTAAACATGCGAAGGATTATATATCAGGCGCGCTTGAGGTTATGCTTGACCTTGGGAAGGGGAACGGCCCACTAGCGCACTGCTACACGCTGCTTTGATCATACTTTTTGAAACTGCGAGCCCCTTCTGGGATGTATTGACAAAATCGTATAAGTGTGATATAACGATTGATAGTGAAGTTTAAAAAAGGAGATGCTTTGATATGGATATATTAAGACTTATTATCACTTTGGCAATCAGTGCACTTTGTGGCTGGATCGCTGGTAGGATCATGCACTTTGAGAAGGGCCTTATCTGGAATATCGTTATCGGTCTTGTTGGCGGTACAGTATTCGGATTGGTATTCGGAGCTCTTTTAAACGGTCTTGTAGGCAGTATCACTGGCGGTGTACTTGGTTCTTGCGCTCTTATATGGGTTGCCAAGAAAGTACTTAAATAAAACTACAGCAACTTTATTTCAGTCGGAGAAGACCCCTTCCTCTTAGCAAAGTGTAGGAAGGGGGTCTTCTCCGACTGAAATTAACGCTCCGCGAGGATGCGCAC
>DOVJ01000031.1 GCA_003520145.1 Eubacterium sp. | reverse complement strand
CACGAAGGAAGTTTCCTTCACCAAACTGAAGTACCTTAACAGGTCTGTCAACTGCACCGGTAATGCTCTTGTTCAATCTCTGCATTGTAAAAATCTCCTTAATAAATAAATGATTATTAGTTTTTTGTAAGCCGAATGTAAGCGCTTACATTTTCACTCTATATTGTACTAGTTTTATCCATAGATGTCAAATGTTTTTTGAGAAATTTTTTCGAGACACTTGCATGTGATTTCTGTAAAATTTCATATTGTTTTTTGCGATGATTTTATGTATAATAATATCTGTATTGTAAGCACTTACAATCATAGAAAAATGGAGGACATGAAAGATGAATATCTATGATGTGTCTTCAAAAGCCGGAGTTTCTATCGCTACTGTTTCACGTGTCATGAACGGTAATACGAACGTCAGCGAGAAGACTCGTATGAAGGTTTTGAAGGTTATGGAAGAAATCGGATATACACCTAATGTATTTGCCAGAGGTCTCGGGCTTAACACCATGAAGACCATAGGCATCATGTGTACCGACTCATCCGACCTCTATCTCGCCAACGCTGTCTACTTTCTCGAGAGAGAACTCAGAAAGAACGGATATGATTCTATTCTTTGCTGTACAGGCGAGAACCTCGAAAACAAGAAGCAGTACCTCAACCTCCTCATATCCAAGAGAGTTGATGCACTTATCCTCATCGGTTCCAAGTTCATAGAGAGTTTTGACTCGGACAACGCCTACATACTTGAGGCAGCCAAGAATATTCCCATCATGTTAGTGAATGGTATCCTATCCGGTACTAACATCTACTCTACCCTTTGTCAGGAAGAGGATGCTATATTCAATGTCACCAAAACTCTTATATCTAACAACAAGAAGAACATAGTTTATCTATATTCAGCAGATACCGACGGAGCCCATAGAAAACTTGAAGGCTTTAGAAAAGCACATTTTGTCCATGACATGCCTATCAAAGCAGACTATTGCAAGCAGTGCAAGAATCACTACCAGAGTGCTCTCGATCATCTCGAGTATATGTACAAGCTCTCTCTTCCGATAGATGCTATAATCACTTCAGATGATTATCTTGCAGTGGGTGCTCTTAAGTTTGCCAGAGAACACTCCATCAATGTACCTTCAGATCTTGAAGTTGTAGGATTTAACAACTCAATACTGGCCGAATGTACACAGCCTACCCTGTCATCCATAGACAGCAAGGTCGAGAGTCTGTGCATAACGACCGTAGGTAATCTTATGGGTATATTTGAAGGAGCTTTAGCTCCTGACAAAACATTTATACCTACCCAGATTGTAAAACGCGAAACAACTATTTTTTAATCCCAGGAGGAATTACACATGAAGAAATTTATGGATAAGGACTTTTTATTATCCAACGAAGTGTCACAGAAGCTGTTCCATGAATATGCTGAGAATATGCCTATTCTCGACTATCATTGCCACATCAACCCACAGGAGATCGCAGAGAACAGAAAGTTCGAGAACATCACTCAGGTATGGCTTGGCGGCGATCACTACAAGTGGCGTCAGATGAGAACCAACGGCGTTGATGAATACTATATAACAGGCGGCGCTTCAGACAGAGAAAAGTTCCAGAAGTGGGCTGAGACTCTTGAGAAGGCTATCGGTAACCCACTCTATCACTGGAGCCACTTAGAGCTTCAGAGATACTTCGGTTACAACGGCGTTCTTAACGGAAGAACAGCTGAAGAAGTATGGAATCTCTGCAACGCTAAGCTTCAGGAAGATTCTATGACTGTTAGAAACCTCATCAAGCAGTCTAACGTAACTCTTATCTGTACTACAGATGATCCTGTAGATGACCTTAGATGGCACAAGATAATCAAGGAAGATGAAACATTTGACGTACAGGTTCTTCCTGCTTGGAGACCTGATAAGGCTATGAACATCGAGAAGCCTGAATATCTTGATTATATCGCTAAGTTATCTGAAGTATCAGGTATCAAGATCGATTCCTTCAAGACTCTTAAGGATGCTTTGGTTAACCGTCTTGAGTTCTTCAACTCACAGGGCGCTTGCGTATCAGATCACGCACTTGAGTACACATTCTATAAGCCAGCAACAGAAGAAGAAATCGAGAAGATCTTCGCTAAGAGAATTGCAGGCGAGGCTATCTCTGAGCTTGAGAAGTTCCAGTTCAAGACTGCATTCATGGTATTCATGGGCAAGCAGTACAACCGTCTCGGATGGGTCATGCAGCTTCATTCAGGAGCTAAGCGTGATAACAACGTATTCCGTTACAACCAGCTTGGTCCTGATACAGGATATGATTGTATCAGCACATACTCATCTTCTGCTGAGCTCGCTGATTTCCTCAACGCACTCAACTCTACAGATGAGCTTCCTAAGACAATCGTATATTCACTTAACCCAACAGATAACGCTGCTATCGGCACTATCCTCGGATGTTTCCAGGATTCTACAGCTGTTGGTAAGGTTCAGCAGGGTTCTGCTTGGTGGTTCAACGATCACAAAGTCGGCATGACAGAGCAGATGACATCACTTGCTAACTTAAGCCTTCTTGGCAACTTCATCGGTATGCTCACAGACTCAAGAAGCTTCCTCTCTTACACAAGACATGAGTACTTCAGAAGAGTTATGTGTGAACTCCTCGGTACATGGGTAAACAACGGTGAATACCCAGATGATTATGTAGCACTTGAAGAGATTGTTAGAGGTATCTCTTACAACAATGCGGTTAAGTACTTTGGTTTCAAGCTTGATCCTGTAACAAAGTAATAGTATTGTAACAAAGACCGAAAAAAAAGCACTCCCAATTCCAAGAGGAAAAGGGAGTGCTGATTTTTTACAAAGAAATCAACAAATGTGACCTATTGCCAACAAATAAAACGTAAAAAAACAATCAGCAGGACGATTCGCGAGATTTCGTCATCTTTTTGCAAGTTCGCTGCAAGTGCGGGCGAACTGTTTGAGTGCCCGAAGGGCACGAGTTTTCGCGGAGCACTTGCTAATCGGCGACTTGCAAAAAGATAGAAATCGACACGTGTCCTGATGATTGTTTTTTTACACTTACTTCTTATATC
>DOVJ01000190.1 GCA_003520145.1 Eubacterium sp. | reverse complement strand
ATGAAGTAGACTACACAGACGTATATGTAAGAGAAAAGGGTGAGCTTGTTATAACCAAGCAGCTCGAAGGTGATGTTACTAAGGAAGAAGCCGAAGGTGGCATAACATTTACAATTGTGAACAGTGATAAGAAGTATCTTGATAAGGATGGCAAGCTCAGCGATGAGGAAGTTGTTCTTACACTTAAGGACTTTACACTTGGAGCTGATGGCAAGACTTACACTCTTAGTTTCACAGGTGATAAGAGTCTTGAGACTGATACTTATGTAGTGACAGAGAAGAATGCTGCTATTAAGGGTTACACAGAGACAGTAAGCTACAGCATTAACGGCGAGAGCGATGTTAAGGATCAGACAGCAACAGTTGTTGTTGATAAGGATTCTAAGAATACTCTTGTTATCAAGGATGCTTACGAGAAGCTTGTTGATATAATCATCCATGTGACTGATAAGTCTAACGGCGACGATATAGCTGATGTAACAGTTGTAATCACTAAGCCGGATGGAACTAAGGTTACAGTTAAGACTGACAGCGAAGGTAAGGCTGTTGTTGAGGATGTAATTAATGGCAAGTACGAGATCGAGATCACAGAAGTTCCTGAGGGTTATTCAGTGATCGAAGGCAAGAAGCAGGAAGTCGAAGTTGACGGATCTGATGATGTAAATGTTGATTCTGTAATAACATCTTCCGGCGCACTCAAGATCATCGTAGAAGATGAAGTTACCGGTGAAAGAGTTGAAGGTGCTGTTGTTAAGGTTACAGAGCCTGATGGCAATGTAGTTATCTATAACACAGATGCTAATGGTGAGATCACCGAATATGCTAAGCTTGATGATGAAGGCTTCTATACTTCACATCCTGGCGAATACAAGATAGAGATCATCGAAGTGCCAGAAGGTTACAATGTAACCGTAGGTAAGGAGATTGTTGGATATCTTGTTGCCGGTGCTTACAGTGAGTATGTTGCTAAGATCAACAACAAGATTGATGATGCTGCTGCAGGTAACGTATTAGATGATGCGGCAGGAATCGGAACACCTGATACAGGTGATGATACAGCACTTTATATGCTTATCATGATGCTTATGATATCGGCATGCAGTATGGTTACTGTAATGAGAAAAAAAGAGAGATAAAGCGTCTGAGTTTTAAAAGAGACCTGAGCTCATAACGAGCTTGGGTCTCTTTTTTATGTTAATTTTAGGTACGATTTAAAGTTCGTTTAAGTATCGCTTCGTATAATGAGTATAACAAAACAAAAGGAGTGAGACTTATGGCAAGGTCAGAAAGTATATTTAAGAGATATGAAATCAAATACCTGCTCTCGAAAGAACAGTATGAAGCCTTCAGGACTCAGGTAGATGAATATATACAGCCAGATATGTTTTTCAAGAGCACTATATACAGTCTCTATTATGATACGCCTGATAATCTTCTTATTAGACGAAGTCTCGATAAGCCGGAATACAAAGAGAAGCTTAGACTTAGAAGCTACGGACGCGCTACATCGGATGGTAAGGTGTATATAGAACTTAAGAAAAAGTACGACGGTATAGTGTACAAGAGAAGAGAAGGTATGGATTACCGTACTGCTAGACTTTATCTTGACAGAGGATTTGGATTATCTAAGACAAGTCAGATTATAAGCGAACTTGATTACTTCAAGAAGTTTTATGAGAATCTTGAACCATCTATTTTGATCATGTGCGACAGAGAAGCATATGTGTCAAAAGAGGATGAAAGCCTTAGATTAACATTTGATCAGAATATTCTTTTTAGAGATGAGAATCTGAATCTAGATACCGAGGCATATGGCGAAAGAGTCATAGAAGAAGGAAGTGTACTGATGGAGCTTAAGGTAGCTGGAGCGATGCCGATGTGGCTTGTTAAGATGCTAAACATCCTTAAGATATATCCTACTTCGTTTTCGAAGTACGGAATGGCGTATAAGATTAAAACCAAGAATAGTAAGAATAATAGTAAAACAGAAAGGAAAATGGCATGAACAACGTATTTAATTC
Organism: Eubacterium sp.; assembly: GCA_003520145.1. GTDB lineage: Bacteria > Bacillota > Clostridia > Lachnospirales > Lachnospiraceae > UBA9775. The sequence continues at coordinate 2,611 of DOVJ01000190.1, read as the reverse complement.
AATTATCAAAAACTCAGGCAGCATAACAGTGGGCGATTTTTTAACCTGTATAGGAGTAGCGCTTGTGACGGGCTTTATCATAGCTTTTGCATATATGATCAAGAATGATTATTCTAAGGGCTTTGTAGCGACACTTGTGATGCTTCCGCCGATTGTCACAGCAGTGATCATGATGGTAAGCGGTAATCTTGGTGCAGGGGTAGCGGTAGCCGGAGCATTTAGCTTAGTGAGATTCAGATCAGCGCAGGGTACGGCTAAGGAGATAGCTGTTATCTTCCTTGCTATGAGTACAGGACTTGCATTTGGCGTGGGATATGTAGCTTTCGGTCTTATGCTTGGAGTTATACTGAGTGTGGTCGGTCTTGTGCTTAACCTCTTGGGATTTGGCGATGTTAAGGACAACAAACTTAAGAAGAATCTTAAGATAACAATTCCGGAAGAGCTTGATTATACGGAAGTATTTGATGACCTTATGGAAGAGTACACTACATCAAGCGAGCTTGTTGCAGTGAAGAGTACCAACATGGGCAGCATGTTCAAGCTTAATTACGAGATCAAGCTTAAGGATGCATCGAAGGAAAAGGAATTCGTAGATAAGTTAAGATGTAGAAACGGCAACCTTGAGATACTTGTATCTAAGGTTATGCAGACAGAGTCATATCTGTAATGGAGGGAAACTAAAGATGGAATATGTTAAACATATGAACAGAAAGAGAATCATGAGCATGATACTTGCCGGAACCCTGGTTCTTAGCGCGACAGCCTGTGGTAAGTCGACAAATGCATCGAAGAACGCAACTTCTTCTGCAACAGAGTCAAGCGTTAAGTCCGGCAACATAGTTGCTGCTAATACAACATACACAGCTGCATCTATAGATGCCAGCAAGATGTTCACAACACGTGACACTGAGATAGGATATGATATGACTACCGCAACATCGGTCAAGGAGATCACTGGCGGAACATATAAGATTACGGAAGAGGGTACATATGTATTCTCTGGCGAATTAAAAGGTCAGATACTTGTTGAAGCATCTAAGGATGCTAAGGTTCAGATCGTACTCTCGGACGCTTCTATAACGAATGAAAGTAGCGCTGCTATATATGTAAAGAGCGCGGATAAGGTTTTCCTCACAATCGAAGGTGATAACAGTGTAACAACTACTTCGGATTTCGTAGCGATAGACGATAATAACATAGATGGTGCGATCTTCTCTAAGGAGACTCTTACCATGAACGGTGACGGAAAACTCACCGTGACAAGCAAGAGCGGCAACGGAATCGTAAGCAAGGATACTCTTAAGATAACAAGTGGTACAATCAGCATAACAGCCGGACTCGATGGAATACAGGGCAAAGACAGCGTACGTATATCAGGAGGTGATATTAAGATAGAGGCCGGCAATGACGGCATACAGTCTAACAACGATGAAGACGAAGAAAAGGGCTTCATCTACATAAGCGGCGGCAACATAGATGTTAAAGCTGGAACTAATAGCAATTCTGAGGAATCATCGAAGGGAATTAAGGCATATCGCGATATAGTCATAGACGGCGGAACTATTAAGATAGATTCGACAGATGATTCGATACATGCAGATAACAGCATAACCATCAACGATGGAGCGATAGAAGTCGCAAGCAAGGATGATGGAATCCACGCCGAGGCTGTTCTCTACATAACAGATGGCACAGTAAATGTTACGAAAAGCTATGAGGGATTGGAGGGAGAGATAGTACACATAGCAGGCGGTAAGATCGATATAACAGCGTCAGATGATGGCATCAATGCAGCCGGCAGCAGCAATAATAATGGCGATGCATGGGGCGGTGATATGAAGGGTGATAAGGGAAACTTTATGCCGAACTTCCAGGATGGCGAGATGCCGCAGATGCAGGATAATAACTTCCAGCGTGGCGGCAGAGGAAACCGTATGGATGTACAGACAGAAGATGGTCAGGATGGTTCGAACGCTCAGAAAGGCCGAATGGGCGGCGGTATGATGATGGATACCGACGAGAATGCTGTGATAAGAATAGATGGAGGTGACGTAACAGTCAACGCTTCCGGTGACGGAATAGATTCTAACGGATATGTATATATCAACGGTGGCAATACAGTGGTATATGGTCCAACTAACGATGGCAATGCAGCACTTGATTTTGGCTTAGGTGTAATCGCTACTGGCGGAAAGTGTATAGCGCTTGGTTCAAGCGGAATGGCAGAGGCCTTCTCTACGGAATCTACTCAGGGTGCGATGCTCGTGAACATAGATACAACTGCATCCAAGGGAAGTGTAGTTGAACTTAAGGATTCAACTGGCAAGGTTATCATGAGTGTAACGGGAATCAAAACATTTGACTCTATAGCGATAACATCACCTGATATAAAGAAGGGAGAAACTTATACTCTTAGTGTAGATGGAAACGATGTAACCGTGGAGATGACAGATGTGACCTATTCGAATTCCAAAGGCGGATTTGGAGGAACTGGCGGCCAGGGAGGCATGAGAAACTTTAATAAGGACGAATTGTAAGAAACTAAAAGAGGCCGTAAAAAAACTATCACTAGGACACGCGGCGATTTCTATACTTTCGCAGGCGGCTTATT
>DOVJ01000196.1 GCA_003520145.1 Eubacterium sp. | reverse complement strand
ATATGATGATGACCAAGCAGGAAGTTAAGGATGAGTATAAGCAGAGTGAAGGTGATCCTCAGATCAAGGGACAGCGTCGTCAGAAGATGCGTGAGATGTCCCAACGAAGGATGATGAGTGACCTTCCGAAGGCTGATGTTGTAATCACGAACCCGACGCACTATGCAGTAGCGATACAGTATGATGAAACTGTTGCGTCTGCGCCTGTTGTGCTTGCGAAGGGTGCTGATTATGTTGCTAAGAATATAAGAGAAGCTGCCAAAGAATACGGTATAGAAATCGTGGAGAATAAGCCTTTGGCTAGGATGTTGTATAATAATGTTGAGATAGGAGAGGAGATTCCTAAGGAATTATACGAGGCGGTTGCTGAGATCCTTGCTATCATATATGCAAAGAGACAGTGATGATCAGGAAGGAGGGAAAAAGATATGCTTAAGGGAAAGATAAGATCCAATGACCTGTTTGTAGGTATCTATGTTCTTTCTGCTATTGTTTTTCTTATCATATCTATTCCTGCCGGACTTTTAGATGTACTTATAGCGTTCAACATGATTGTTGCTTTCGCGATTCTGTTTAATTCGCTGTATGCCAAGGATGTACTGGATATGAGTACATTTCCAACGCTTCTTCTGTTCACGACTGTGTTCAGAATATCGCTGAATGTAAGCTCAACTAAGCTTATCTTAAGAACCGGTAATCCCGGTCAGGTCGTAAGGGTATTCGGTCAGTTCGTAGGTGGTAATGATCTCATCATAGGCGCGATCGTATTCATAATTCTCCTGATCGTACAGTTCATGGTAATCAATAAGGGTTCTGAGCGAGTAGCTGAAGTTACCGCAAGATTCACACTTGATGCCATGCCTGGTAAGCAGATGGCTATCGATGCCGATCTGAATACTGGTGCGATAACAGATAAGGAAGCAGCGCAAAGAAGAAAGAAGCTTCAGCAGGAGTCTTCGTTCTTCGGTGCTATGGACGGTGCGACTAAGTACGTAAAGGGAGATGCGACTGCCGGCCTTATCATAACTCTTATCAACCTTGTCGGCGGTATGGCGATGGGTATGTTAAGACAGGGCATGTCTGTCAATGATGCCCTCAGTACATACACGATCCTCACGATAGGTGATGGACTTGTAAGCCAGATCCCTTCGCTTCTTATATCGCTTGCAACAGGTATCCTTGTCACGAAGACAGGTGATGATGAACTTCTGACTGACAATGTCATAACTCAGGTATTCTCCATATCCAAGGTTATGTACATGGTTGGAGCGGCCATGATAGTATTCGGCCTCTTCACACCTCTTCCTGTATACATCTTCGTGCCTTTTGGTATATGCCTCTTTGTTATCGGACGTAATCTCGACAACAAGAGTGGCGTGGCGGCGATAGCAGAAGAGGTCGAGGAATCTGAGCAGGAAGCAACAGAGATAAGGAAGCCGGAAAATGTTATCTCACTTCTTAACGTTGACCCTATAGAGCTTGAGTTTGGTTACGGTATCATACCTCTTGCCGATGTAAATCAGGGTGGTGACCTTCTTGACCGTGTTGTTATGATCAGACGTCAGATAGCTCTTGAACTCGGTACGATAGTTCCTATCATAAGACTCAGAGATAACATACAGTTGAATCCTAATCAGTATATAATTAAGATCAAGGGCATACAGGTGAGTGAAGGTGAGATACTCTTTGATCACTATATGGCTATGAATCCGGGATTTGTAGAGGAAGAGATCACAGGTATACCAACCATAGAGCCTTCTTTCCACCTTCCGGCTATATGGATAACAGAGAGTCAGCGTGAGCGTGCGGAATCGTTGGGGTATACGGTTGTTGACCCGCCTTCTATTATCGCAACGCACTTGACAGAGATAATAAGAACGCATATAGCAGAGCTTCTTACAAGACAGGATGTGCAGACTCTTATCGACAACATAAAAGAGAACAACAAGGTACTTATCGAGGAACTCATACCGAAGCTCATGGGCGTCGGCGAGATTCAGAAGGTTCTGCAGAATCTTCTGAAGGAAGGTATCTCTATAAGAGATCTCCTGAGTATATTTGAGACTCTTGCGGATCATGCGACTACCACAAGAGATACGGATATTCTCACCGAATATGTGAGACAGACGCTGAAGCGAAGTATATCTAGCAAGTACTTTGCAGGTGGCGAGACAACAAGTGTCGTAACTCTCGACCCTAAGATTGAGCAGGAGATCATGGGTTCTGTCAAGCAGACTGAAGCGGGTTCCTATATATCTCTGGATGCTGACCGCATCAAGGCTATAGTGGCTGCAGTCAAGGAACAGACAGAGAAGCTTGAGAATCTCGGTAAGGTGCCTATCATAGTTACATCGCCTATAGTCAGGATGTACTTTAAAAAGCTTATAGATGACTATGTAGAGGATGTAGTAGTCATATCATATAATGAGATAGAATCAGATGTTGAATTACAATCAGTTGGGATGGTGACAGCTTAAGATGATAGTAAAGAAATATTCTGCTCCTACTGAAACTGAAGCTGTTCTTACAGTCAAGAAGGAATTGGGTAGTGATGCAGTTATACTGAATGTAAAAAAGATAAAGCACCGCGGCATAATAGGGCTTTTTAAGAAGCCTTATGTTGAGGTTATGGCGGCTCTTGAGGAAAAGGATTTTGTTGCCAATGTCAATGATAGGAATAAGGCTTCTAAGAGTATAGACTTAAGAGCCGGCGATGAAGCTAAGGAGCGCGTCAATACAAGTACTTTGCCTCCGCTTTCGTACAGACCGGTTAATCCTGTGCCTCAGACTATGCCAGGCAATGCAATAGAAGAAAAGCTTGATTCTATACATGGTCTTCTGAAAGAGCAGATGGAGAGCGAGAAGAAAGAAATCATCGATAAGCGAACAGATGTCAGCAGTAACAATCTTAAGTATCTGAAGCTTATATATAACAAGCTCATAGACAATGAACTTGATGAGAGATATGCTAATCAGCTCATCGATGAGGTTCAGGATTCTATCAAGAGCGACAATACGCTTGATGGTATCATCTCTGCTGTTTATCAGAAGATAATACTTAAGCTTGATGAACCACAGCAGATAACTTATGATAAGAACCGTCCGAAGCTTATAGTGTTCATGGGTCCAACGGGTGTAGGCAAGACCACGACTATCGCAAAGCTTGCGTCTGCCTGCAAGCTTACGGATGGTAAGAATGTAGGCTTTATAACTGCAGATACCTACAGGATAGCCGCAGTTGAGCAGCTTAACACATATGCGGGAATACTTGATGTTCCAGTACAGGTTGTATACGAAGCAGGTGAGCTTGACAAAGCATTTGCCGCACTTAGTAATTGTGATGTTATATTCCTCGATACTGCGGGACGATCGCATAAGGATGACACGCAAAGAAAGGATCTTAGGGATATTCTGTCGCACATAGACAGTAATAGGTTTGATGTGGAGAAGTATCTGTGTCTTAGTGCTACTACCAAGTATAAGGATCTGTGCAGCATCGTTAAGGCTTATTCGGATGTGACTGATTATAAGCTTCTTTTTACAAAACTAGATGAAACACTCTGTTATGGCAATATATACAACATCAAGTGTTTGACGGGCGCTAAGCTTTCTTATGCTACCCACGGTCAGGCTGTGCCGGAGGACATAGAGGTTGTTAATGTTCAGAAGATGGCGAAACAGTTATTGGGAGGGGGAGAAGGCTAATGGATCAGGCACAACAGCTTAGAAACATAGTAAAACAGTCGAATATTCCAAAGCAGAATGTCATCTCCAACTCAAGAGTCATAGCTGTAACAAGCGGTAAGGGTGGTGTCGGTAAGTCCAACGTATCCATCAATCTTGCTCTTCACTTTCAGAGGATGGGCAAGAAGGTCATCATACTGGATGCGGACTTTGGTCTTGCTAACATAGAGGTTATGTTCGGTATCATACCTGAATATAATCTGGGCGACCTTATATACAATGGTAAAGAGATATCACAGATCATAACCAAGGGCCTGTCAGATGTGGGCTTCATATCCGGAGGTTCGGGTATAGCTAAGATGGTCAATCTTACTAACGAGCAGCTTCGCAATGTCGTTCTGAAGCTCAGCGAACTCGAGCAGTTAGCGGATATCATCATCATAGATACGGGTGCTGGCATATCTCCTAGCGTTCTTGAATTCGTGGCGTCAAGTCCTGAGGTGATACTTGTTACTACTCCGGAGCCGACTTCTGTAACGGACTCGTATGCGCTTCTTAAAGCCCTTACGACTTATAGCGGATTTGATAAAGCCGATACTAAGATAAGGGTTATAGCTAACAGGGTAAGCTCTTCTTCTGAAGGCGACAATCTCTTCGAGAAGCTTCAGGCGGTCGTGGGAAGATTCCTTGATCTTGAACTTGATTATGTGGGATTCGTTCCTTCGGATGAGAATATAACGAGATCTGTTATGAAGCAGAAGCCTGTCAGCATACAGTATCCAAATTCAGCTGCGACTAAGGCTTTTGAGGGTATAGCGGCAAAGCTTCTGTCAGATGATTCAACAGAATCGAAGCCTGGCGGAATAAACAGATTTTTCCTGAACTTCTTCTTGTTCAAGAAAAACAAAAATAAGGATAAAAAGTAGAATGTAGGGAGAGAACAGATGCTTCTTGATAATATATTAAAGGTTGGCAATAAGTTAGAATTGTCAGAACGCTACGCTGTTGATGGTAGGGTTGAGACAAAGAATTACCAGAGCCAGATAGCAGATATAATAGATGATGAGAATATAGAGGCTCTTATGCCTGTATATGAGGGAAGACTCATACCGCTTGAAAAGGGAAGTGAGTTCGATGCATATATATCGTCTGGTGGAATTCTCTATAACTGCAAGGTTCTTGTTACCAATCGTTATAAGAACGGAAACATATATCTGGTGTGCTTAAGGATATTGACGGATATCAAAAAGTACCAAAGACGTGAGTATTACAGATTCGATATAGGTACGGACTTTGCTTTTAAGCCTATATCAAACATGGAATCCATGGTCATATCGAAGATAGGTGATGAGCCGGAGAGTGTAGCCACAAGACCGCAGCTTCGCGCTGTGACTATAGATATCAGCGGTGGCGGACTTAAGTATGTTACTACAAACCGCAACGCAAAGGGTGAGATCATACTTGTCTTCTTCGATATCCCGACTAATACGGGACTAAAGAAGCTAAAGCTTCAGGGAAGAGTGCTGCAGAGCACCATGTCCATGAACAGACCTGGCGTATATGAGGAGAGGCTTGAATTCTTCGATGTCAGAAGGGATGATAGAGATTCCATAGTCAAGTATATATTTGAGATGGAGAGAAAGAGAAGACAGAAGCAGAGGGGTCAGTAAATTATCGACCGATGTACTAGTCCTCTGAGGTATATTGTCTTGAAAAAACCTTAACACACGGTGACTATTCACGCATGTGAAGTGTATGGAGTAGTATAATAGTATTATGATAGTAGTTATATCCTCATCAACAGGCGGTCCTGATGCACTAAAAGTTTTGTTTAAGGGCTTAGGTGATAAGTCGACACCGCCGATGATAGTAGTTCAGCATATGAAGGCAGGAATCACAGCTTCTCTGACAAAGAGATTGGGTGAGATATCAAAAGCCACTGTTTTGGAAATCACGGATGGTATGGTGCTTAAAAAAGGTCATGTTTATGTATGTCCGGGTGGGTACAATGTTACCCTTGAGAAGAACGGCACTGCGTACGTGTTCAGGCTTAACTGTGCTTCTTCATCGCATCACGCTTCGCCGAATGCTGATGTTTTGCTGGAATCCTTAGAAAAAACCGATATGAAGGAAATCCTGTGCGTAACGCTTAGTGGGATGGGTAAGGATAGTCTGAAGGGTATAATAAAGCTTAAGAATACACCCGATAAGAAAGTTGTCGTATATACGCAGAGCAAGGACAGCTGCGTGATATATGGTATGCCGAAAGCCATAGATATGGCGGGATTATCGGATTGCAGTTATGATATCGGGGATATGACCCGCGCGATCAAGAAACACATAGGTGATAACGGAGGTATGTGAGATGGATGTAAGCCAATATTTGGAGATATTTATCGAGGAATCAAAAGAACATCTTCAGACTCTCAACGATCAGATTCTGATCCTTGAAAATGAGCCTGATAACACTGATACTATCAACGAGATATTCAGAGCTGCCCATTCCCTTAAGGGTATGGCAGGTACTATGGGCTATACCAGGATGCAGAACCTCACGCATCATATGGAGGATGCATTTTCTGAGGTTAGAAGTGGTAAGATGAAGGCCACTCCTACACTTGTGGATCTTCTGTTTAAGTGCATCGACGCCATAGAAGCCTATGTTGACAGTATAGCTTCCGAGGGAAGTGAAGGTGAAGATGATCATAATGATATCATAGATGGTCTCAATGCATTTATAAAGGGTGAAGAGGCAGCACCTGCTTCTGCTGCACCTGCTGCCAGTGCGTCTTCAGCGCCTGAGGCTTCGGCACCTGCTTCTTCAGCTAATGCTGATGTTCAGTATAAGACCATCAAGTATGCGGACTTTGAACGTCATGCCATAGAAGAAGCTATCGGTAATGGTCTTAAGGTATATGCTATCACTGTATATATCGATCCGAACTGTCTTCTTAAGGCAGCGAGAGCTTTCCTTGTATTCAAGGCTCTTGAGCCTATGGGCGAGATCATCAAGTCTGAGCCTTCTGTTCAGGATGTGGAAGATGAGAAGTTCGACTTTGAATTCAGCATAGTTTTCCTGACGGAAGCAAGCTTTGATAAGGTTGTAGCCGCTATAAAGAATGTATCCGAGATCAAGGATGCTGTGGGCGAGGAATTAAAAGAAGCGCCTGCAGCTGAGAAGGAACAAGAAAGTGCTCAGGCTGAAGCTCCTAAGGCTTCAGAAGAAGTAAAGAAGACTGAAGAAAAGAAGGAAGAGGAAAGCGCGGATAATAAGCCGGCAGTTAAGGAATCGGGCAATAACACTCCTGCAACCAAGCCGGGTGCTAAGTCAAAGCCGGTTATCAATCGTTCGGTACGTGTTGATATCGAGAAGCTCGACGTTCTTATGAACCTTGTATCCGAGCTTATCATCGCTAAGAACGGTCTTGTGTCTGCTTCTGCAGATATGGCTGAGAATGGCGGTCACTCAAGCAACTTCCATGAGCAGATAGAATATCTCGAGAGAGTTACTACTAACCTTCACGAGTCAGTCATGAAGGTACGTATGATGCCTATCGAGAGTGTTGTTAACAAATTCCCTCGTATGATAAGAGACTTGTCAAAGAAGCTCGATAAGAAGATGGAGCTGTATATGACTGGTGAAGAGACAGAGCTTGATAGAACTGTCATAGATGAGATCGGTGATCCACTTATGCATCTTCTTCGTAATTCAGCTGACCATGGTCTTGAGTCTGCTGATGTCAGATTGAAAAGAGGAAAGCCTGAGGTGGGCTCTATCTTCCTCAATGCTTATCAGGATGGTAATAACGTAGTCATCGAGGTCAGAGATGATGGTAATGGTATAGATATAGAGAAGGTAAGACAGAAGGCTATCGATAAGGGTACTATAACCGAAGAGCAGGCTGCTGTCATGACTGATAAGGATATAGTTGATCTTCTCTTTAGACCAAGTTTTTCTACAGCTGAGAAGATATCTGATGTATCAGGCCGAGGCGTTGGTCTTGACGTAGTTAAGTCGAAGATCGAAGCGCTTGGCGGTGATGTGGAGGTCAAGACGGAATTCGGAGTCGGCAGTACATTTATCATAAGACTTCCGCTTACTCTTGCGATTATACAGGCTCTTATGGTACAGCTTGGCGATGAGAAGTACGCTATAGCGCTTGGATCTATCCAGACTCTTGAGAGCATCAATGTGAGCGATATTAAGTACGTTCATGCCAAAGAGGTCATTCACTTGAGAGGAAGTGTTATTCCTCTTGTTAGACTTAGGGATGTTCTCAAGGTGCCGGGACAGGCTCCAGATACGGATGTGCTTACTGTTGTTATCGTTAAGAAGGGCGACAGGATGGCGGGTCTCGTGGTTGATAATCTTATCGGCCAGTTAGAGATAGTTATCAAGTCTCTCGGTAAGTATATCAAGATCAATCGTGTCATAAGTGGCGCTACTATCCTTGGTGATGGTGAAGTAGCTCTTATAATCGATGCAAATGCTTTGGTATAGGAGGATATGTTATGGCAGTAGTTAAGCAGGTAGAACCAACCAGCAAGCAGTATATAGTTGTTAAGATAGACAATGAGCAGTTTGGTATCGACATCAAGTACATAGACAATATAGTAAGGCTTCTTAGTATAACAAGAGTTCCTATGTCACAGGATTACTTCAAGGGAGTTATCAATCTTCGTGGTGAGATCATTCCTGTTATGAGCTTGAGAAAGAAGCTTGGATTAGCGGATGATCAGTTCTCGCCTAAGACGAGGATAATCATATCCAAGGTGGAGAACGCGACCGTCGGAATAATAGTAGATGAGGTAAAGGAAGTTATCACACTTGAGGATGACGGACTTGAGAGCGTCAACTATGACAATAATGATGATTATAAGGCTTATATAAGCGCAGTTGGTAAGGAAGGTAACGAACTGATATCTATACTTGATATCTATGGAGTTATAGTAGAGGATGAGAATCAGTAAGGAGGATACATGTTTCAGTTTAATGATCTGAGCGATATCCAGATGGATGCTCTGAAAGAGATAAGTAATATCGGTACTGGTAATGCCGCAACCGCGCTTTCTAAACTTTTGAATCAGAAGATAGATATGACTGTTCCGAATGCTTTGTTGCTCGAAATCAATGATGTTTCGGAAAAGCTTGGAGGTTCTGATAAGGTCATGGCAGGTATCATAACAGGTATCGAAGGCGATATCAACGGTATGATGATGTTTTTGATTGAGGAACAGTTTGCAAAGGGCATGGTCGAAAAACTTCTTATGGGCATGGAATTCAATATCCATGATGAGATATGCGGCTCTGCGCTTCAGGAGATAGGAAATATCATAGCTGGTTCGTACCTTACGGCTTTGTCGTCATTTACCAATCTTACTATGGTATCTACCGTTCCTGCGTATTCAGTAGATATGTTAGGTTCATTTCTCAATATTCCTGTGAATCTGTACAGCGAGTTGGGAGATCAGATCCTGTTTATAGAGAACGGTTTTGGTAATGATGATAACAGTAAGGGGTATTTTCTGCTGTTCCCTGATGTGGAATCCTTTAAGAAAATATTTGCTTCTTTGGGTATATAACTAAGGAGGGCTTTACATGGCCGAAATGATTAAGGTTGGTATGGCCGATCTGAATGTGTGTAAAAGACCGGATTCGATAACGACAATTGGATTAGGTTCATGTGTTGGGATAGTGTTGTATGACAATGTGACTGGTATATGTGGTCTTGCGCATATTATGCTGCCTGACAGCACGAAGATATCTAATAATAGCAATATAGCTAAATTTGCGGATACTGCCTTAGATGAACTGCTAAAACGCCTTGTTAGTATGGGAGTCAGTAAATTCAATCTCAAGGCTAAGATAGCGGGTGGAGCTCAAATGTTTACTATAGCCAATGCTAAGAGTGATCTCCTAAGTGTCGGCGCCCGTAACACGGAAGCTGTCAAGAATAAACTTAGCGAACTGGGTATTCCTCTTGTGGCTTCAGACACTGGAGAAAACTACGGCAGGACTATAGAATTCACAGCCGGACAGGATAAGCTTCTTGTCAAGGCTGTTGGCAAACCGGAAAAATACATATAGATGGCAGGTTGATCACATGAAAGATGAATACAGATCCATGCCTGCTATCATATCGTTGACGGCAGGTTTTATCGTCAGTCTCGTGCTGTTCTTTAAGAATATGCAGTTGACGTCTTATCTTCTCATCGTTCTTTTGGTGTTAGTTGTATTCTTCATCATAGGACATGTGATAAGATTCATAATGGTCAAGCTTCTGGATAAGTTAAAGAGTGAAGAGGTTAAGGACGAGCTGGAGGTGGAAGCTGTGGAGACTTCCACAAACACTAATGATGCAAATCAGTCAGAATCATAAAGGGATAAGGTATTGAGGCTTCGAAAGGGGGACGAAAAGGTTGGACGAAACAAGCAGATCAAAGCTGTGGGATGATTATTCCAGGACAAAGAGTACACAGATAAGAGAGACACTTATAATTGAATATTCACCGCTTGTCAAGGTTGTTGCCGGACG
>DOVJ01000103.1 GCA_003520145.1 Eubacterium sp. | reverse complement strand
TTACATAGAACGAATACTTATCAAGCGGTGCTGCTAACTCACCTGGTGCATAATGTCCTGTTTCAAGAGTTGATATAATCGAATACTCAACAACATCACCAGAATTACGATACAAAAAGTCATCAACAGTATCATACTTGTGAGTAGATGGATAAGTTACAGTACCATCTGAAGTTGTATAAAACCATAAAGCATCACTGTTCCATGTCACATTACCATCTTTTGCAAGAACAACATCTGTGATTGTTCCAGAAGGCTGTGTCACAGTGTATACAGGATTCGCACTTGTATCGTCATATGCAAAGTACAAATCATAATGTACAATAGGATCAAATTGAGTATCTCTATCCTTCTTTGCATAGATTGTTATCTGATTCATACTGGTAAAGTTAAAAAATTCATCATTCAGATTAACACTCTTTTTACCATTCTCTAGATAAAATGACTCATTGTCATCCTCGCTTCGAAGATAAATCTCATAACACGGTGCATCACCTTCCCAGGACAGTACTCCGTCCTCTGTTAAAGTTACATTGGTGATCTCACCTGTAGAATCTGCCGCCTTAGTAGTTACCGCTGCCACTAAAAGAACAACAGTCAACGCCAAAGAAAACAAAAGTGAGATCTTGAGTTTCGTAGTTTTCATAGTTCTCCTCCTCTTATGAAATTATTAAACAACAAATCACATTATAAGCTTTCACCTATAAGTTGTCAAGCATCGGATTCTTTACTCAAAAACCAAAAACTTTAATTGATTTATACGTTAACATATGGTATAATCTATCTGTATAGGAGTGTATAGGAGGTGTAAGCTATGTTTTTCAAAAAGCAGGCTCAAACTGAGTCAAACCAGGACCTTGACAAATTAATAGCAGCTATGCAGAACGTTATCGATGGCAATCTTGAAACTGTAGAAGTATCAGACTTCGCAAATCCGGCTATAGCCGAGACATTTAACAGGATGATAACTTATGGTTTTAAGGCATCGACTAACAAGTTCACATTGACTCTTAACGATTCGATGGAGATCATAGGTAACTGCGAATGTATAAAAGAGATGATCGAACAGGTTGAGAGCCAGACTCATTCTATCGAAGATATGAGTACTTCCAGCCAGTCTCTCGGTAATGCCATCAACAACATATCCGGTGCTATCGAGAACATTGTCGCCAACACAAGTGAAGCTTCAGAGACAGCTAAGCGAAGTGCCAGCAACATGCAGCAGAGTATCCAGTACGTTAACGAAGCTAACGAAGCTATGGACACCATCACTCATATGATTCTTGCCTTCCGCGAGAAGACTGCACAGATCAACGAGATCATCACCATAGTTAAGTCTATCGCAAAGCAGAGCGGACTTCTTGCACTGAACGCTTCTATCGAGGCCGCCAGAGCAGGTGAAGCAGGTAAGGGTTTTGCCGTTGTTGCTAACGAAGTCAAAGAGCTTTCTAACAACACCTCTGCTTCTACTGAAGACGTTGTAAGATACGTCGCAGAGCTTCAGTCAGGTATCGAGGAGCTTGTATCTATCATCGAGACCACATCCAAGAAGCTTAACGCCGGTAACACCATGGTTACAGATTCCGTTACCGACATCAACAAGATTAACGATGAAATCTCTATTATTAACGAAGAGATTAACTCTATATACAGTTCTGTAGAGACACAGAGCGTCGCTACCAACCAGTTCGTGGAAGGTATCAACAACCTTTCCGATGCTTACAACGAACTCCTTGAGGATTGTATGAAGACTGGACATCTTATGCATAAGATCAGCCGTTCTGTTGATAATTGCCGAAGTGATATGGCAAGAAAACTTTCAAAGCTCACAAGAAATCAGTGGATCAGAGTATTCGAAGTCGATCATATCATATTTGCATGGAGACAGTACAATTCACTCCAGGGATATGAAGTTCTCGCCAAGATTCAGCGTCCTGACGAATGTAAGCTCGGTAAGTGGATTGCTCAGCAGAAAGACCAGCGTCTTACATCTGCAGAGTGCTACCGCAACATGATATATCATCATGACCAGCTCCACAAGGGCGCCCTTGATTGCTGGAACGCAACTAACGCCAGCAAGAAGGATGAAGCGCTCAAGATATTCACCAACGTCATATACCCTAACATGAAGCTTCTTGTAGAAGATATCCATCAAGTAAGAGAACTCGACGCTAAAATCGAGGCCGAGGATGCTGCTAAGGGAATCGTTAAGGAAGATAATTACGCAGGTTAATGATAGCTTTATAAAGCACAAAGGGGGTTTAATAACCCCCTTTTTGTTATTGCTATGCTATTAGCCAATATGAAAGGCTGTAATAATCTTACTTATCGTGTTCCATACGCCACTTTATACAACGCATAAGATAATCAACATATTCAGGATTCTTGCACATACTCTTGCCATCAACATCAGATATCTTAGCAACATCCATACCATTACACTTGGTAGTCTTCATGACGATATTAAGAGCCTCCACATCAGTATCGTTGGAGATGTAAGTTCCTATACCGAAAGCAACCTTTGCTCTTCCTGCAAATGTCTTGTATATTCTGTCAGCAGTCTCGAAGTCAAGGCTGTCTGAGAAAAGCAAAGTCTTTGTGGCAGGATCTATACCAAGGCTCTTATAATGCTCTATCATCTTCTCACCCCATACAAAAGGATCGCCGGAATCATGACGAACACCAGAAAAAAGAGTCGAATAAGTGAGCTGGAAATCCTTAAGGAAACAATCTGTAGAGATAGTATCTGTAAGCGCAGTACCATTCAGGATTCCATACTCCTT
>DOVJ01000049.1 GCA_003520145.1 Eubacterium sp. | reverse complement strand
TACAGCCTTTCATATTGGCTAACATCATAGCAGTAACAAAAAGGGAGTTATTTTACACCCCTATAATCATTACCCTACATTATATTTCAAAATCCAATCTGTCATCTCGAGAGAATCCTTATATTCACTCATATAAAACTCCAGATTATTCTGATGATGATTAAACATGAATTCCATGAACTTCTCAGGATTATCATCATCCTGAGATATAGACAGGGCTTTAATGTACTCTTCTCTAACTTCCCTATCTTATGATATCAACTACCTCACCGATATACATGTCATGATCCGCGTCATCCTTATACCAGCGCGATACCACCTCTTCAGGCATATTCGCCCTATCCATGCGTTGCTTAAAAAGCTTTCTGCACACAAGTGTAACCTCCGCCTCGGCAAATGTTACGGTTTCTCCGGCATCTCTTGGCGTTAAGCCTGACTCATGCATCTTATCGATATCTCTTCCAGACTTTGAACCCAGAACACCAAGAGTCTTCTTGTACTGCTCAGGATAGAAGCTCAGAGTAAAGAATTCACCATTATCCATTAATTCATGAGTATATCTTGAAGTTCTCACATATACTGTTACAACTGGCTTATTCCATAAGGTTCCCATACCTCCCCAGCTGACAGTCATAGTGTTAAACTTCTCTTTATCTCCCGCGGTCAGAAGCGCCCACTTCTGACTGAATTGATCAAATATATCTGTTGTAAAGTTCATATAATCATCCTTTTCTCTGTAATTTTCCAACATAATCCGGGGGGTGCGGACATGATGTGTCTTGTAGTTGCATTATACCTTATTTAGAATTAAGATTCAACCTTTTCAAAATAGGCAATAAAACTTGACACATACAAATCAATCAAAGTATAATAAGAACAAAAGAGTGTGTCATCAACGGGAACACAAAATCAATCGCGCACTACGATCTTGTTGTTAAGGACGTTGCCGACCGTTGGCTTGCAAAATCCCTTCCAGATCCGTTATCAAATGGGGATTAGATTAAGATATACCGAAAGGAGTTCAAAAACATGGGATTATTTGACAGTTTATTAAATCGTGTAGAAAACACTATCCAGGGGGCAGTTACAAGCAGCAGCAGAAAAGCAATGAACGATGCCCTTAAAGGAGCTGATAAGATGGCGAACGACGCAGTTAAGAACATTCGTCAGAAGAAAGAAACATTTACTTTCACAAAGCTTCCTGAGAACCTCGAAGAACTGAAGGCACTTCCTCAGGCTAATCTTACGGATCCTTTTGGCGTAGTTGCTTTAGTTATCCTTGCGATGAACAATATCAACAATAATTATGATAATGCCATCCAGATGCTTAACTTCTTAAAAGGTCCTGCTCCACTTATGAATCAGGAAATCGCCAGGATGAAGGAGCAGCTTACAGGCAAGGATTATCATATGCTCTCGTATTTTGAAGGAACATCACCAGAGAATAACTATAAGCCAACAGAGCCTTACAAGATCACCGTATTCGATCATCCGAATTCTTATGACAATCAGAATGAGGGATATGTTACTCTCTGGGTTAAGTCATCAGGCGCTGATTCCGACAGACAGGTAAGACTCCGCAAAAAAGGAAGCACCGGCGAGTGGTTCCTCAACGAAGAATATCTCACTTCAGGTATAAGAATACCTAAGGAAAAGGACGCTTGGGCGTAAGCGACTTAATATTCATAGTAATTCAAAACTCCCTTTAGGTAACCAAAGAAATGTGGTTACCTAAAGGGAGTTAAGTTTGTTATAACCCCTACCTACAAAGCCTCTTTTATCCTCTGAAGAGCCTCATAAAGCACAGCTCTTGGGCACGCTACATTGATTCTCTCAAATCCCGCTCCCGTACTGCCGAATATTCTTCCACTATCAAGCCAAAGCTTTGCTTTGTTGATGATGAGATCATCTAAAGCTCTAGCATCGATTCCAAGATTTCTAAAATCAAGCCATATAAGATATGTTCCTTCTGTTGGAACGAGTCTGACTCCTGGCAGATTCTCACTGATATATTCCTTAGCAAAATCGATATTGCTCTTTATGTATCTTTTAACCGCCTCGTACCACTCATCGCCATAAGTATAAGCTGCCTCTGCAGCTGCGATGCCAAAAAGATTCGGTTCATCTAAGCCTGATATATCATATTCTCTCACAAACTTCTTTTTTAATTCATGATTTGGTATGAATATATTGGACTGCTGTGCACCAGCAAGGTTAAAAGTCTTACTTGCCGATGTTCCCGTAATTGTAAAGTCCCTATACTCTTCTTTGACTTCCTGGAATATGTGATGCTTACCACTCCAGATGAAATCAAAATGTATCTCATCACTGAATACGAGTACCTTATGCTTCTTACAGATGTCACCTATTCGTTCAAGTTCCTCCTTTGTCCACACTCTGCCTACTGGATTATGTGGATTACAAAGGATAAAAAGCTTGACGTTATTATCTCTTATCTTATTTTCAAAGTCTTCAAAGTCAATCGAATAATGCCCCTCGCCATCATAACACAGATCGTTACTGACAAGCTTTCTTCCATTCGATACAACTATATTGCTGAAAGGATAATAAACAGGCTGCTGGATTATGACCGCATCGCCTATGCTTGTATATGCGCGGATAGCATTTGCGATAGCAAAGCACACTCCCGGAGTATGAACATGCCATTCTGGCAACACTTCAAAGTCATGATGTCTCTTCATCCAGCCTGCAACAGCCTCAAAGAATCCATCTCCTCTTTGTATATTCGTATAGCCATATATGTTATGTGACGCCACAGCATTTAACGCATCCTCGATATAAGAAGAAGTCCGAAAATCCATATCGGCCACCCAAAGAGGCAGCACATCGGCTGGAAGCCCGCGCTTTACTGCAAAGTCATACTTAAGACACTTAGTCCCTTTTCTATCGACTATCTTATCAAAATCCAGATTTCTCTCTGCCACATTAAACACATCCTTTCCGAATCGCGGACTTAAGGTCCTCTATAAGATCCTCAACATCTTCTATTCCCACCGACATCCTAAGTACACAGTCAGTGATTCCGTTAGCTATGCGCTCTTCTTCAGGAACATCCGCATGCGTCTGGGTACAGGGATAAGTAAGAAGTGTTTCTACACCGCCAAGACTCTCTGCAAAAGGGATGAGCTTCGTATACTTTAGTATATGCTTCGCAAGATCTGCACTCTCTACCTCAAATGTTATCATAGATCCGAAGCCTCTTGCCTGGCGCTTACATATCTCATATCCTTTAGTACCCTCGATACCCGGATAGTATACGTTCTTAACTTTCGATTCTGACTGAAGATACTTAACTATCTCTAAAGCATTACTTTGCGCTTTTTCCATACGGATACCAAGTGTCTTAATACCCCTTAAGATCAGCCAGCTGTCAAAAGGTGCAAGCCCTGAACCGACTGTCTTTATTATAAACCTGAGCTTCTCTGCTACATCTTCTCTACTTGTAACAACAAAGCCTGCTAAGGTATCATTATGTCCACCTAAGAACTTCGTTCCACTATGTATAACAACATCAGCTCCCAGATCAAGAGGATTCTGAAAGTACGGTGATAAGAAAGTATTATCTACGATCAGCATAAGATCATGACTCTTTGCAATCTTTGCGACTTTCTCTATGTCAACCACTCTCATCATCGGATTCGTAGGAGTCTCTATATATATCGCCCTTGTATTATCTTTTATATACTTTTCTACATCTGCACTACTGCAATCTATTCTGGTAAATTCTATACCATTTTTAGCATTGATATTGTCAAACAGACGGATACTTCCGCCGTAGAGATCGACATCTGTTATAAGATGGTCTCCCGGCTTAAAAACTTCCATAAGCGCTGTTATTGCTGCCATACCACTCGAAAAAGCCAGTGCATCCAATCCGTGTTCTAACTTTGCAACTACATTTTCAAGTCGCTGTCTGGTCGGATTCTGTAATCTCGAATAATCAAATCCGGTGCTTTTTCCAACCTCCGGATGTTCATAAGTAGCTGTCTGATATATCGGAAAACTTATTGCTCCATAGTGCTTACAGTCACTATCATCATCCTCCTCTATATGCAAACATCTTGTATTTACGCCTAAACTCATATTACCACAACTTTCCGCATATTACGATTAGTTATTATCGTATATATCTTCTGTAAATGTTAAGCTTCCACGATAACCTGCATATGTCCTGTTGAATATAAGTCTCTCATTCACCGGGAAAGCTCCAAGTATGAACTGAATATCCTTCTCAAGAGCGATCTCACGTTCATTGCTGCTTCCTACAAGCAAGGATATCTCTTCTTCTTCCTCTCTTATCGCCTTGTTAATCTCATACTGATCTGTCAAGAATAACACCTTAGGAGGTCTAGCATACTCAAGATCCTGTATCTCCTTGATTATCCTTTCCTTATCAGCAGGTCTGAAAATAGGTTCTGATACTATTACAAGAACAGGAGAAAAACTATAATCGTTCGCAAGATATCTGGTATAGCCAACTGCATTATTAGCATCCGCAACAACAGCAAATCGCTTCCAGCTCACAACACCGATTGCCTGTCCAAGATAATGGTACACATAATCCTCTTCTTCCTTTATCACCGCTTCAACAAGTGCTTCATCAAGTCCAAGAGCCGTTCCTACCAAACGCACAAATCGTGAAGTATCTGTTGCTCCTACAAAAAGCCCTGGTATACGTAAGCTCTTAACACCGAACTTAGTCTCGAATTTTTGTGATGGACCCTTAAATAACCATGGATTCACGATAATATTGAGAGCGGCGCCAGAACATTTTTTTATATCCTCTATATTCTGATGCTTGGTAAAGAAGGTATTCACCTTAAGTCCAAGCTTAGAGAGTATTCTGTCTATCTCCTCAAGAGTACCGCTCCAAAAAGGATCATGATAAGGAATGATGCCAAATATATTCACAAGTTTATCATCCTTTGGCACACCCTCTTCAATCACCTGATCTATCAGTGCATTCCACACGATCTCATAACCCATATTGCTGTCGCCACTAAACCCTGGAGTGTCGATTGCATATACAGGATGACCCTTTGCCGAGAATTCATTGGCAACACTTACCACATCATCACCGATGATACCGGCAGTACAACCGGTAAGGACAAAATACGCATCCGCATCTATGATGTCGATCGCACCCTGAATCGTACTTCTTAACTTATTGACACCACCAAACACAACTTCTTTTTCAAGCATATTGCTCGAAGGGATTGAAACAGAACTTACAAAGCATGAATTCTTATGCCCTGATTGTCCCTGATCTGCAGCAGTAGTCTGCATACAACAACCAGGACCTGCATGATAGACAGGACAGACCTTATCTATTGCACCAAGCACAGAATTGATTCCCGCGAGGACACAACCGCCCTTAGGATTCTCCATTACTGATGACATATTAGTTTCCTCCCTCCGTGATATACTTAAATGCATTCTCTTCATACCAGCTTGCCTTATAAGGAAGACCTACATGCTCTGCAATCTTCTTGTTAAATCCAGGGTTCTCAAGCTGATCCGCAATTTTATTGCCAAGATATAATAATCCATCATATCCCATCGTAGGACGCTTACCATCCAACACATGTGTGGTCGGAATTCCAAGCTTCGCTGCCCATTCGGGAACTCCTATAAAGGCATCTGGTCTTAGCTTATTAACAAGATTCACCTGTTCAAAAGGCTGCATATTAGCGATATCTACAACATAGTCCTTATGGATGTTGTTAAGATACTCTATATCAACCTGTGCATCTTCATCATATGTTGGTGTCTCTAAACCAACAAGCTTCATACCGAAATCATCGATAAGTGCAGCTGCAGCAAAGGATCTACCCGTTCCACCGCAGATAAACACTCTCTTTCCCTGCAAGCGCTCTCTTATCTTAGCAACAAGAGGTTCGATCCTTTCATGTTCCTTTGCTATGATTTCTTCTACTTCCTTTTCCTTACCGATAACTTTTGCGATACCGCGATACCACTTATCAGTATTACGGATACCTATCGGCATAACAGTATGAGAATAAGGAATCTCATAATCCTCCCACAGAGTCTTCATGAATTCATCTGCAAATACTTTACATATAGATGTAGAGGCAACAGCTGCCGGGATTCTCTTGATTTTCTCAAGCGAGCTGTAAAAAGGTATATAATTAACCTCAGCTCCAAGCAAACCAAGCATCCTCTCCATCTCTTTTTGATCCGCATAACTAACTGTAGTCGGTGCAAATAAGTTTATAAGATTATCTTGCTTTTCAAGCTTTTGCTTCTTAAGTATGTACTTATTGATTGAGATAAATGCTGCATCAAAACCTGATGCACATATCTTCGACTTAAATCCTTCACAGTGGATAGGTACAATAACAGTATCCGGATATTCAGACTGAAGACTAGCTGCTATAGCATCGATATCATCACCTATGATTCCAGAAGCACACGAAGCATAGACAAATGCAAGCTTCGGGTTATAACGTTCAACAGCTTTTTTCACAGCCTCACGAAGCTTATTCTCGCCTCCAAACACGACGCTTTTCTGATCAATATTGGTCACTATAAGTCTTGGATTCCTGATGATCTTATTACCTCTGTGAATCTGACCAACACGATACATATCAACAGCCATAACTGCACATCCAACACAGCCCTGTGGTGAATGCGATATAAAAACAGAATCCTCTAGAGACATTAGGGCAGCCATACTGTTTATCTGCTGACACTGAAGACCTTGAGCAAAGCTACGGTCAGCCCTCTTTAAACAACCCTTTTTAAAGTTTTCTTCAACAGCTGTTCCTGTGGTTCCCAAATCATTATATCTTCCAGATTTACTTTCTCTTACACCCGAATACTGTACACTTGCCATAGTCATCCTACCCTTTTATAATAATCCGTGATTTTTTTAAGTGCTTCTTCAACCAGACATTCAACATCAAACACAGAGATTGCTTTTTTCTCAAACTGCTTCAGCGCCTGAAAACCTATCTTTTTACAAACAACACACCTACAATCGTCTATCAGGGAAACTCTCGATATTACCTCCTCTGATCCGCCACAGCCACCGCCATGACCACTACAGCCTTCACTGCAGCTCTTCTTTTCAGCGCATCCTTCTTCGACAATTCGCTCTTCTATAAGCTTTATATCAGAATCAACTTCATAGATCAAAAACTTACTAACCTCTCCGAATTTTAGATCCACATGTATCTTATCAGAAGACCCTATCGCTATTCTATAAGCCATCTCTTCACCTCACATTCAAGTCTCGCACCGCTTATTCCACTAAAGAAACTAATTGAATCTTGATACCGCTACAGTATATATATTCTCTATAAGACGAATACCACCGGAATATCCGACATACGAATCATCCAGAACAACCTTATCCTGTACAGGATATGCGATATTCAGATAATTACCCTTTAATTCCTCTGTAACTTCCTTCTCATAATATCCACCAAGCACAAGCGGATAACCATGATAATCATGCTCTCTTATCTGCTGATGAATCTTAAATCCGTCTGTCTCAAATGACACCTCTGCACTAAGACCATAATTAAGCTTACCGAATTCTGCCTTGATCTGGTCTCTATAATTCTTCGGCGTATCATCAACAACAAACTGCTTTGCAGGAACAAGACCAAGATCGTTAGCAAGAAACTTAGCGATACCAAGAGCATACTGTGCATCAGCTACTACTGTAAACTGCTTGTTGATAACACGGTTCTCAAGAAACAGATCTGCATAACGCTCTATAAGATAATAATAATAATCCTCATGCTCCTTTATAACAGCTTCAACCTTAGCTTCATCAACACCTGCAAACTTACCAACTTCTCTTAAGAACTTGCTTGTTTCTGTCGCACCGATAGGAAGAGTTGGATAGTGAAGATATGGTGTACCAAACTTACGTTCCATCTTCTTTACATTAGAAAGACCAACCCAAGGTGACACAAGAAGATTGAATTCTGCTTCTGGAATCTTGTTGATATTCTCTATACCGCGCTTATATCCGAATATAGTATTCGGAGTAAGACCAAGTTCACTGACAAGTTTCTCAAGTTCACGCAAGTTTCCAAGCCAGAACAGATCCTGGTATGGTACATCTGCCCATATATTCACAAGTCCCTTCTGCTTCTTGTCTGACTTCTTAAGGTACTGTTCGATGATCGCATCTACTACCTGCTCATGTCCCTTGTAATTATTACCCTTAAAACCAGCTGTTGGTGCATATATAACAGGCTTATTTGCATCTTCATATCTTGATACTACTTCGCCCGAATCATCTCCTACGATTTCTGGGATACAACCTGTCAGTACCACATACAGATCTGCATCTATAACCTTCAAAGCATTGTCGATAGTCGAATCAAGCTTCTTAACTCCACCAAACACAACATCCTTTTCATTGATACTTGTACAAGGAAATATATTCGGCGAGAAGTATCCTGAGCTTCCTACAGATTCAGAAAGCTTCTGAGCGCAACCCGGTCCTGAGTGAAGAATAGGAAGAGCCCTACTAATCGCCTGTACAGTCTGCATCGCCCCCAGTGCGCACTTATAACGTTGTTTATCAAGTAATTTTGCCATCCTACTTCACCTCCTCAAGAAATGTATCGACGTTCTGCTTATACCACCAGTCTGTATATGGCAGCTTTGTACGGGCTGCAAGATTAGCTTCAAAGCTTCTGTTTTTAATCGCATCAAGTATAGTCTTGGCAAATTCAAGAGTATGCTTGTAACCAAATATCATATATTCATCTGCAACATAGATTGCAGGAGTACCATTCTTGATTGCCCATACAGTAGAACCAGGATGTCTTGATAAGTACATATCAGGCTTATATTTATTCAGAATGTTCATAACTTCATAATTCTGCTGATCTGCAACAGAAGCCTCGAAGTCTATGTCATTATCAAGAAGATACTTCATAGAAGGAGGAACATCTCCATTCTCATACTTCTTATCATAGTGCCATGCAAGAGCCCATACAACCTTGATACCAAGCTCCTCAAGAACTCTTGATACCTCAAATGTATAACCAGGACCCATACCAAGAATCGCTGTAAGCCCCTCAAGTTCCTTCTTAACTTCCTCAATCTGAGGTATATATATCGCTCTTTGCTCTTCGATATACTTTTCTATCTTCTCGCTTCTTCCTGTTACCTTACCGATCTCACGAAGCCATGTTTCGAAACCTGCAATACCACACTGATTGATACTTCTTACATAAGGAACTCCATACTTTTCTTCCAGACCATTGCCAAGGTAATTACCTAAAGTACCACAGATACATGTAGTAGCGATACTTTCTGACAGATGTGACAGTTCCTCGATTGTAGAATTACAATACAAGAATACTGGTTCAAGATCAAAGTTCTTGAATATCTCGATAATCTCAGGTCTTGCACTCTCGAAGAAATTCTTGAAGTTGATCTTGTTAGTCTTAACGCCTTCTCTTGGTGGCTGAACGATTTCCTGCAGTATCGCATGATCTGCTATATCAAATCCAGTTGCCCATATTCTCGACTTAAAGCCCTCACAGTGTACAGCTACGATTGGTACACCAACCTCATCTCTCACACTGTCTACGATACTGTCTATATCCTCGCCGATAATACCTGTTGCACATGAGCTTGATACAAAGATAGCCTTAGGTGAATATCTTTTATTCACCTCAAGTATGATCTCGCGAAGAGTTTCTGTTGAGCCGAATATAGTATCATTCTCATTCATGTCTGTTCCAACATATACAGTATCACTTGTCACGCCTCTTTTTTTAGACATAACCTTAGACATATAATAAGCGCCTGCACTTGCAACAGAACATCCAGCAGGTCCATGATGTATAATTGCTACATCACGGATTCCAGAAAGCTGCCCAAGACCACAGCTTGAGAGACATGTACTCGACTGTGAAAAGCACCTTGAGCAACCTTTTAAGGTACCACACTCACTTTGGGTAGCCAGATCCTTTAATGAACCTACGTAGCCTGTTATAGAACCGATACGATTCTCTCTTGTTGCCACGTTAGAATTACTTGTGTTAATAGCCATTTGCAGTAAAACCCTTTCTTTTTAAGTTAGAATTGTATAGCGTCTTCTACTTCAGGTCTTACTCTCTGAAGATCTTCTGATAAGTATCTCTCACCATTATCAGGAAGAAGCGGAACAATAAGCTTACCCTCATTCTCTGGGCGAAGAGCCTGCTTAATAGCAACAGCAAGGGAAGCTCCTGATGATGCACCGACGAATATACCTTCATACTTTGCAAGAAGATGAATAGCCTTAAGTGTCTCGGCATAAGTAATAGTTACATACTCATCTGTAAGCTCATCACTGAAGTTTGCCGGAGCCATAGGTGTGATAGAATTACCATCATGAACCGCGTGAATTCCGTGGAAACCTCCATCCTCAACACCTTTAACAATAGGATTCAGCACATCATTCTTATCTGGCTGTGTTATAATAACCTTGATATTAGGATTCTTCTCCTTAAGATACTTGCTTACGCCATGTGTAGAACCACCGGTACCTACACCGCCTACAAATATATCTATCTTTCCTTCAGTATCCTCCCATATCTCAGGTCCTGTATACTTATAGTGTGCATTGATATTATCAGGGTTATCAAGCTGACGGGTTGCATATGCTCCATCTATTCCATTTGTCATATATTCAATAACATCTGCAAAAGCTGCGATTCCCTTGTTAAATACTCCGGCTATAAGTTCATCAGGAACATCTACTACATTAGCCTGATATGCTTCAAGAAGCTTCTTTCTCTCAACTGACACACCATTC
The DNA here is from genome assembly GCA_003520145.1 of Eubacterium sp. Taxonomy (GTDB): domain Bacteria; phylum Bacillota; class Clostridia; order Lachnospirales; family Lachnospiraceae; genus UBA9775. The sequence goes on along the minus strand of DOVJ01000049.1, from coordinate 339 downwards.
TGAATACCAATATTGAACTTATATCCCTTTGCTGCTGCAAATGCTGCTAAAGCCACTCCAGTATTACCACTAGTGAATTCAACAAGAGTTGTCTTATCAGGACTTATCTCTCCACGTGCTTCTGCCGCCTCTATGATCTCTAATGCGATACGATCCTTATGTGAACCTGCAGGATTGAAGTATTCAAGCTTTCCTGCTAATCTTCCCTTTAAACCAAGTACCTTCTCTAATCTCTTGAATTCAACGATTGGCGTCTTTCCAACCAACTCTGTAATAGAATTATAAATTGCCATAACATTTTCCTCCTTTTTATCATTAGATCTTGTAATCGTCTGCAAG
>DOVJ01000021.1 GCA_003520145.1 Eubacterium sp. | reverse complement strand
TATCGGCTTATCGCCTCAACAAATAATACTATATCACAAAGGGGAAACCATGTCAACACTTTTTTTGAATTTTTTCGAAAAAATTCAAATGCATGGTCAAACCCGCATGGTTAACCCTTTCCAGTACTTCCGAAACCGCCTCTATCCTTGCCTGTTAAGTGCTCAACAGGCTCAAAATCTATATGTGGCTGATTCTCCATGATCCTGAACTGACAGATTCTGTCATTCACTTCGATGACTGTATCTCTCATAGCAAGTGCCGGGAAGTACCACCAATCGTTATCTCCACAGTATGAAGAATCTATTATTCCTATACTGTTAGCCTGAAGTATACCGAAGTTCTTGAAAGTAGAGCTTCTAGGCGCAACATGCGCCTCATAACCCTCAGGCAGCTCCATCGCGATTCCAAGTGGAATAAGCTTGAATTCGCCCGCCTTAAGCTCTATGCGCTCAGCACTTCTAAGATCTATCCAGTCAGACTTTCCGTCTATGTATTCTAGTTTCTTTATCTGATCATTCAGATACTTAATCTTGATATTCATGCCATCTCCTGTCTTCCTTCGGCTAGGATTTGTCTCTTAACAGTATCGATTATGGGATGGTCTGCATCCCATGTTACTATCTCACCGCTCTCAAAGTACTTATCTATCTCTATAAGCCTCTGATTTGAGGAACCCTTGAATCTGAGCGCAGGCTTATACAGATCCTGTATAAAAGGTCCGTCCACCACTACATCACAGGACTCTACTATCTCTCTTGTATACGGAAGGTATCTGTCCATCCAGCCCATGAGATCTCTCTCGAAATCAAAGCCAGTGTAGATCCACAAGTCCTTAGAGGTGCCAAATGCTTCTCTAAATGCCTTCACAAGTGGATATATCCCTTCTTGATTGGCAGGTTCAAAAGGCTCTCCTCCGAGTATAGTCAGGCCGTTGATGTAAGAAGATGAACAAAGCTTAATTATCTCCTTGATGGTTCCCTCAGTGAATTCCTTACCGTATTCAAAATCCCAGGCTTCTTTGTTAAAGCAGCCCTTGCACGCATGGCGGCACCCGCTGACAAAGAGTGAGATCCTTACACCGGGGCCGTTAGCGACATCACATTTTTTAATATCTGCATATCTCATAATATATCCTATACATGAAGAACTCTTGACTTAATCTCCTTGGTCTTTCCTACGTTCCAGAAATTCTCTCCGAGATATCCACAGGTTCTTCTTGTTACATTCATCTTAGTCTTATCTTTGTTACCGCAATTCGGGCATACCCACTCAAGCTTGTCGTTGACCTGTATCTCGCCCTCAAAACCGCATACATGACAGTAATCCGCACGGGTATTGAACTCAGCATACTGTATGTTGTCATAGATATATTTAACAAGCTCCTCAAGTGCAGGAAGGTTATTCCTAAGGTTCGGTATCTCAGCATAAGAGATAGCACCACCTGAAGAGATCTCCTGGAACTGGCTCTCAAAAGCGAACTTGTCAAATGCGTCTATCTTCTCTCTTACATCAACATGATATGAGTTCGTATAATATCCCTTATCTGTGATATCCTTAATAGAGCCAAAACGCTTCTTATCTATGCTTGCAAATCTATAGCAAAGACTCTCTGCAGGTGTTCCGTAGAGACCGAAGCCAAGACCAGTGTTGCGCTTCCATGTATCTGTAGCCTCACGAAGTCTTCTCATAACCTTAAGTGCGAAAGCTAGGCCCTTCTTGGTTGTGTGGCTCTCGCCTGTCATGAGCTTAGTAACCTCATACAAGCCTATGTAACCAAGAGATATGGTTGAATATCCATCATGAAGGAGCCTGTCGATCTTCTCACCCTTCTTGAGTCTAGCTATAGCGCCATACTGCCAGTGAATAGGACTCACATCAGACAAAGTACCCTCCAAAGCTCTGTGTCTGCACATAAGAGCCTCGAAGCAAAGCGAGAGTCTCTCTTCCATAAGCTCCCAGAACTTCTCTTCATCGCCTGCGGCAATTATGCCTATCTGAGGAAGGTTAAGGGATACTACGCCCTGATTGAATCTGCCTTCCCACTTATAATTGCCATGCTCATCCTTCCATGGTGAAAGGAACGAACGACATCCCATACATGAGAATACATTGCCTTCATAGTTCTCTCTCATCTTCTTTGCAGAGATATAATCAGGGTACATTCTCTTAGAAGAGCATTCTACAGCTATCTTAGTAAGATAATCGTACTTGCCGCCCTTTAAGCAGTTATGTTCATCAAGCACATATATGAGCTTAGGGAACGCTGGTGTTACATATACACCCTTCTCGTTCTTGATACCCTGTATACGCTGCTTAAATATCTCCTCTATGATGAGTGCAACCTCGTCGATATAAGGATCCTTCTCGTCAAGATACAAGAACAGAGTTACAAATGGAGACTGGCCGTTGGTAGTCATGAGCGTATTGATCTGATACTGGATAGTCTGAACACCGCTCTTAAGATCGTCTCTCATCTTATCCTGAGCAAGTTCTCTGGCAAGCTCTTCATCCTTGCCGAGCTCATTGCGGAAGTGATTATACGCCTTATCATAAGTCTTTCTCAAGTACTTACCTAAGTGTCTAACATCTACAGACTGGCCACCGTACTGGCTGCTGGCAACATTAGATATAATCTGTGTCATGACGGTACAAGCTACCTGAAAGCTCTTAGGACTCTCTATGAGCTTACCGTTGATAACTGTGCCGTTCTCAAGCATATCACTGATATTGATAAGACAGCAGTTAAATATAGGCTGTAAAAAGTAATCTGCGTCATGGAAATGCAATATACCAAGATCATGAGCCTTAGATATCTTCTCTGGAAGAAGTACTCTTCTTGTTAGGTCCTTTGATACCTCACCTGCAATAAGATCTCTCTGTGTAGATACGATTACCGCATTCTTGTTAGAATTCTCTTCCATAACATCCTTGTTGCTGTTACGGATAAGACCCATAATAGACTCATCTGTTGTATTAGCCTTACGCACGAGTTCTCTTGTATATCTGTATATGATATACTTCTTGGCAAGCTCGAACTTTCTATCCGCCATGAGCTTCTGTTCTATGATATCCTGGATGTCTTCAACAGCCATAGATTCATAGCCCCTGTTCTCTATAGATGCCACGATATCATCAATCTTCGCATCTGCAATCTGCTCCTTAGGTGGAACCTCGTTATTCGCCTTCTGGATAGCTATAACAATCTTGTTCCGGTCATAGTTAACTTCTCTTCCGTCACGCTTTATTACCTTCATCTTTCTTCTCCTTGGATAATATGTATCCTCTTATCGAGGTACATATACAAGTATAGCACTAGCCCTGGTTAAAGTCAACAAAAAAACACAACATTTAGCGAAATGAGTAAAAAGTACCACTAAATGTTGTGTTATTGTATACAATGCAGTTGATGGGACTCGAACCCACACCTGCGAAAACAGACATGAACCTGAATCATGCGCGTATACCAATTCCGCCACAACTGCATATATCTATAGGAGACCCAATATAACAAGAACTGCTATACCAAGTACAATCCTGTAAATACCAAAAAACTTAAAATCATGCTTCTTGATATATCCTACCAAGAATCTGATTGCAAATACAGATACTACAAAGGCAACCACCATACCGAGTATCAATATACCAATCTCTGCTGCACTAAAGGCAAGTCCATGCTTAACTATCTTCAAGAGACTTGCACCAAACATAACTGGTATTCCTAAGAAAAATGTGAATTCTGCCGCAAGTGATCTCGAAGTTCCAAGAAGTATAGCTCCAAGTATCGTTGCACCCGAACGGGAAGTTCCAGGAATCAAAGCAAGTATCTGGAACACTCCTATAAGTGCGGCCGTCTTATAATCAAGCTGCGCAAGAGTCTTCATCTTAGGCTTGCGACGCTTGTTGTAGTTCTCCATGATTATGAACAGAACGCCATATACTATAAGCATAATGGCTACAACTACGTAATTGTAGAAGTGCTCATCAATCCAATCATCTAAGAGAAGACCTATAACTGCTGCAGGAAGGCAGGCAACGATCACCTTATACCATATCTGCATCGTTTCTTTCTTCTTAGACTTATCCTTTTTCTTAGAAAAAGGATTAAGCTTCTCAAAGTACAGAACAACAACCGCCATAATAGCGCCAAGCTGTATAACAACCTCGAACATCTCCCAGAAATCCTCGGAAACGTCAAGCTTAATAAACTCATTAAGAAGTATCATATGACCGGTACTGCTGATTGGAAGCCACTCTGTGATTCCCTCAACTATACCTATCAGTATAACCTTCAATATCTCTATAAAATCCATTAGGACTCCTTCTTAGGAACCGAATTATCATAGATAACGTCCATGGCTTTTTGAAGAAGCATAGCCTTAGCTATAGCATCTTCATCCTGTTCTTCTTTCAGAGCTTCAGCGCTGTCATAGCCCCACTTCTTTGCAAGTGAATCGAGATTCTTCTCATACTCTCTTCTGGTAACAGTAAGCTTTTCGCGCTTAATAACTTCCTGAAGAACCATATTGTTACGAATAGTCTTCTTACAATAGTCTTCTATAGAACAGCCAAAATACTTCTGACAATATTCTTCAGGCTCCATATTGGCAAATGCCGACTGATAATTCATCTTATCAAAAACAGATTCCTTCATCTGTGCAAGCACAGTTTCAGGATATGATGAAACCTCCAAATTATCTATCAGATAATCAATAACCTGCTGATATCTATCATTATACTTCTTTTCTTCGAGATTCTTCTCAAGATTCCTTCTTACCCACGCCCTATAGTCAGCTTCGTTGGTTATCTTACCATCCGTTATCGTCTGAACATATGCATCTGTAAGCGCTGGCAGAAGTGCTCTGCTTGCACTTACTATAGTTACAGTAAACTTAATCTCTTTACCTACATAATCGCTGTAGCCTTCAAGAAGCATAGCCGATGGATCTGGCAGAACCTTACATATCATATTCTTGGTAAAACCAGGAACTATACCGACAAGCTGTTCTTCGAAGTTCTCATACTTAGATGAGAGAAGGTTTTCACCAAGTACTATCTCAAGCTGATCATTCATAGAAAAGCCTGTAAGATAATCACCTGTCTCATTGTCAACAGCAGCAACGGTTATGCTGACTTTATCACCCATCTGAACCTTCTCGCCAGATACGGTATTCCATATAGCATCTTTCTTCTTAACAGATTCTATATAATCATCAACATCCTGATCGGTTACAACAGTATTGTCTACAGTATACTCAACGCCCTTATAATCAGGCATCTTAGTTACATAATTACTCGAATCATAGTCAAACTTGACATTCATCTTTCTTGAGCAGCCGCTCAAAAAAGGCAATATAAACAAAGCCAGAGTACACAACAAAAATCCAAGATATCTTCTATTCTTATTCAAAATATATACCATCCTTTTATAGCAAGTGTATTCCTGCTTCTTCCGTCCTCTTCACAACCTCATCAGGCCATATTGATGACTGAACCTCACCTATATGCGCTTTTCTGAGAAAGAACATACATATACGAGACTGGCCTATACCACCACCAATCGAATATGGAAGTTCTTTATCAAGTATGGATTTCTGGAAAGGAAGATTGGCTCTTTCAGGACAACCCGCAAGATCAAGCTGCGCCTTAAGAGAATCCTCATCAACTCTGATACCCATGCTCGAAAGCTCAAGTGCAATATCCAAAACCGGATAATACACTATTATGTCACCATTGAGTGACCAATCATCATAATCAGGAGCACGTCCGTCATGTGGCTTTCCGTCACCGAGCTTGCCACCTATCTTCATGATAAACACCGCGCCCTTTTGCTTAGCGATATTATACTCTCTCTCCTTTGGAGTAAGATCAGGATACATCTGTCTTAATTCTTCCGAATCTATAAATGATATATCATCCGGAAGGATATTCTTTACATAAGAGTATTCATTCGCTATATACTCATCTGTGGTCTTAAGAGTCTTATATATGATCCTTACTGTATCCTTAAGAGTCTCAACATTGCGCTCAGACTTATCGATTATCTTCTCCCAATCCCACTGATCAACAAAGATAGAATGAATATTATCTGTATCTTCATCTCTTCTGATAGCATTCATATCGGTGTAAAGACCGGTTCCTTGCTCAAAGCCATATCTCTTAAGTGCGAATCTCTTCCACTTCGCAAGAGAATGAACTATCTCACATACTACGCCATTCTGCTCCTTAATATCAAAAGATACAGGACGCTCATATCCATTAAGATTATCGTTAAGACCGGTTTCAGGCTTTACAAAAAGTGGTGCCGAAACTCTTGTGAGATTAAGATTCTTCGCAAGCTCTCTTTCGAAAAAATCCTTAACCTTCTTGATTGCAACCTCAGTTTCCATGATATCAAGCCCTGCCTGATAATCCTCCGGTATAATAACGCTCATCCTTCAATCCTCCAAATTACAGATCACAAGTCTTAACAGTTCTAGGGAACGGAATAACATCTCTTATGTTGCCCATACCTGTAAGATACATAACGCATCTTTCAAAGCCAAGACCAAAGCCCGCATGTCTGACAGAACCATACTTTCTAAGATCAAGATAGAAATCATAATCTTCCTTAGCAAGCCCAAGTTCCTGCATACGATTAAGAAGCTTATCGTAATCATCCTCACGCTGTGAACCACCGATTATCTCACCGATACCAGGTACCAAACAATCCATCGCTGCAACAGTCTTGCCATCCTCGTTAAGCTTCATATAAAAAGCCTTGATTTCCTTAGGATAATCTGTTACAAAAACAGGTCTCTTAAAGATCTTCTCTGTGAGATATCTCTCATGCTCAGTCTGAAGATCACATCCCCATGATACCTTATATTCGAACTCGTCGTTATGCTCCTCAAGAAGCTTAACAGCCTCTGTATAAGTAACTCTTCCAAAATCAGACTTCCTTACGCCTTCAAGACGCTCAATAAGACCATTATCTATGAACTGATTGAAGAACTTCATCTCTTCCGGTGCATTTTCAAGGACATAATCTATGATATACTTGATCATGCTCTCAGCAAGGCACATATCATCCTGAAGATC
>DOVJ01000083.1 GCA_003520145.1 Eubacterium sp. | reverse complement strand
ATGAGACTGACTCAGGTCTTGATGTAGATGCTATTAAGATCGTATCTAAGGGTATTCAGGAATTCCATAAGGATAAGGACGCATCGCTTCTCATCATCACTCATAATGCGGCTATACTGTCCGCACTCAAGGTTGACAAGGTTCATATTCTCGTAGACGGAAAGATAATCAAGACAGGTGATGCATCGCTTATCGATGAGATCAACCGTGATGGATTTAAGCAGTTTGAGTAGGTGATGGCATGGCAGAGATAAAGGAATTAGAAGAGAAAACATATGTTGAGGATATAGACCGCAACATATATGATTTTCGATATGAAGATAAGGACGCTTACAGGGTTGAAAGCGGCTTAACCTTAGACATAATAGATACCATATCCAAAGAAAAGAACGATGTGGAGTGGATGAGAGAATTAAGGCATAAGGGGCTTGAAGTGTATAATAAGAGCACTATGCCTGAGTGGGGACCTTCCATAGAAGGTCTTGATATGGAGAATATCGTTACTTACGTAAAGCCTAAGACTGATATGAAGTACGACTGGAAGGACGTACCTGAGAATATCAAGGATACATTTGAGAAGTTGGGCATTCCACAGGCGGAGAGAGATTCGCTTGCAGGTGTTGGCGCACAGTATGATTCGGAGCTTGTATATCACAACGTGAAGCAGGAAGTGGCTGATCTTGGAGTTATATATACTGACCTTGAGAGCGCCCTTCATGGACCTTACGAGCAGATGATCAAGGATCATTTCATGAAGCTTGTTCCTATGACTGATCATAAGTTTGCTGCGCTTCATGCTGCTGTATGGTCAGGCGGTTCTTTCGTATATGTGCCGAAGGGAGTGAGCGTGGAGATACCGCTTCAGTCTTACTTCAGACTCAATGCTCCTGGAGCGGGTCAGTTTGAGCATACACTCATCATAGTGGATGATGATGCATATCTTCACTTCATAGAAGGGTGTTCAGCGCCTAAGTATAACGTGGCCAATCTTCATGCGGGCTGTGTTGAGATATATGTTGGAAAGCGCTCAACTGTCAGATATTCGACCATAGAGAACTGGTCTAAGAACATGTACAACCTCAACACGAAGCGTGCGAAGGTTGAAGAGGGCGGCAAGATAGAGTGGATAAGCGGATCTTTTGGCTCGCACACATCGTACCTCTATCCTACCAGTGTACTTGCGGGTGAGGGTGCTAAGTCTGAATTCACTTCCGTAACATTTGCCGGAGATGGACAGGAGCTTGATACAGGTTGCAAGACTATCCACAATGCACCGAATACATCATCTTACATCAACACAAGGTCTATCTCTAAGGGCAACGGCGCAAGCATATTCAGAAGCGCTGTTGTAGTTAATGAGAAGGCTGCTAACAGTAAGGTTTCTGTATCCTGTCAGTCACTTATGCTTGATAAGGAGTCGCGTTCTGATACGATCCCTGTTATGAACATATATAACAAGGATTCAAGTATCGGACATGAGGCGAGCATAGGCTGCATAAGTGATGATGAAGTGTTCTATCTCATGAGCAGGGGCGTCAGCGAGGATGACGCGAGAGCCCTTATAGTAAGTGGTTTTGCGGAAAATGTTTCGAAAGAACTTCCGCTTGAGTATGCCCTTGAGATGAACAATCTCATCAGACTTGAGATGAAAGGATCGATAGGTTAATGGAAAGTATTAAGATTAATAGAATGAAAGCCATTACTAACAGCTGGCTTAAGATCAATGATACTGATATGGAGATCATCGAGAGTCCTGTTGTTTCTGAGGCTTTACCAAAGCTTACAAGCGGTGCCGGAGAAGGCTTTGACAGATATGTGGCAGCAAGAAGTAAGGCTTTAGATATAGTTGTTACAGATGGCAATAAAGAGAGAAAGAGACTTGATATAGCAGGTGGATTTCACTATATAGATGTGAAGCAGTCTAAGAATTCTAAGCTTGATCTTATCGTGGATGTGAAGAATTCTGAGGATAATGCCTATGTGCTTATATGCGCGGAACTTGAGGATTATGCTACACTTAACATTATTAAGAAGGTAGAGAATGTAGGCAAGGCTTATATAGGCTTTGCAGCTAAGGCAGGAGATAGCGCTCAGATACATGCATATGACCTGTTTATGGGCGGCGAGAAGGTTACCTACGGAAGCAAGGTTGTGCTTGAAGGTTATAAGAGTCAGTATGATGCTAAGGTCGGCTATATAACATGCGGCAGTGAGAAACTCGATCTTAATTATCTCACTGAGCATTATGGCAAGAAGTCTATATCTAACTTAGACGTAGGCGGTGTCATGAAAGATGCTTCTGAGAAAACATTTCGCGGTACTATAGACTTCATAAGAGGCTGTAAGGGCAGCGAGGCAGCGGAGAACGAAAGCGTCATCCTCATAGACCAGGGCGTTAAGAACAAGAGTGTTCCTACGATCCTGTGTACAGAAGAGGATGTTAAGGGCGAGCATGGAGACAGTATAGGTAAGATTGAGGATGATACCCGATTCTATCTTGAGAGCAGAGGTCTTGACGAGGCTTCGATAGTGAAGCTTGTGAGTGAGGCGAAGCTCTATAGCGTCATAAGACAGATACCCGATGATGAGTTCAAGAAGGAACTGATCAAGGAAGAACAGGAAGGATAATATATGATTTCTAGTGATATAAGGAAGGATTTTCCGCTTTTTAGGAATAATCCAGATATAGCATACTTAGACAATGCGGCTACTACGCAGAAGCCTCAGTCAGTCCTTGATGCGGTTAGGGATTATTATGAACATGATAATGCCAATCCGCTTAGAGGTCTCTATGATCTTGCAGTTAGGGCGACTGAAGATTATGAGATGGCTAGAGAAAAGGTTGCGTACCTTTTAGGCGCTAAGCCGTCAGAGATAGTATTTACCCGCAATGCGACGGAAGGACTTAACTTTGCGTCACACAGCATAGCTGATGCATATGTGAAGGCTGGTGATGAGATACTCATAACGATCATGGAGCACCATAGTAACCTTCTTGTATGGCAGCAGGCAGCTAAGAGACTCGGCGCGAAGCTTGTATATATAGAGCCTGATGAAGAGGGATTTATAAGCGAGGAACGCTTTAGAAGTTATCTCACACCTAATACAAAGCTTGTTGCGATGGCTCAGATATCGAATGTTCTCGGTGTTAAGCAGGACATCAAGGCTTTGGCTTCTATCGCTCATGAGAACGGGGCTTTGTTCATAGCAGATGGAGCTCAGAGTGTGCCTCATATCAAGGTTGATGTGAAAGACCTCGGAGTAGATGCGCTTGCCTTCTCGGGCCATAAGATGTTAGGTCCTATGGGAATAGGCGCTCTGTACATAAAAGATGAAGTTATGGATAGAATTGAGCCGTTCTTCTATGGCGGTGAGATGATCGAGTATGTAACGAGAGATAGTGCTACATATGCAGAAAAGCCTCACTGCTTCGAGGCTGGTACGGTAAATGCAGGTGGCGCAGTAGGTCTTGCGGCTGCGATAGACTATTATGAAAAGATAGGCTTTGAGGACATCATGGCGGCTGAAGAGGAACTCTGCGTATATACTTATGAGAAGCTCATGGCTATACCTTATGTGAGTGTATATGGACCGAAGGAAGGAAGACTTCACAATGGAATTCTTACATTCAGAGTAGAGGGAGTACACCCTCATGATATATCTCAGATCTTAAGTAGTGACGGAGTATGCATAAGAGCAGGTCATCATTGTGCACAGCCGCTTATGCAGTACTTAGGTATATCATCAAGTGCAAGAGTAAGCTTTTCTTTATACAATACCAAAGAGGAAGCTGACAGATTCGTAGAATCAGTAGCTTCTCTTAGAAGGAGAATGGGATATGCAGACTGATGAGATGAAGAGCTATTATAGTGAGATTCTTACAGATCACAATATAAGACCTGGACATAAGCATGAGATGACAGGCGCTACAGTTGAGCTTCGCGGAGTGAATCCAAGCTGCGGAGACGATATCGTTCTTAAGCTTAAGATAGAAGACGGAGTCGTAACAGATGGTGCTTATGTAGGCGAAGGCTGCGCTATATCGCAGGCTTCTGCAGACATCATGCTCGATCTCGTGATAGGAAAGAACCTAGAAGAAGCAAGAAGACTTCATGGAATATTCCAGGGGATGATAAGAGGAACAGCTACAGATGATGAGATATCAGAACTTGAAGAGGGCGAAGCCTTAAGGGATATATCACACATGCCAGCAAGAGTAAAGTGTGCGATGCTTGGCTGGAGAACCTTCGATGAAGCAACACAAAACATGTGACAAATGTCATATCAGAATATAGGAATTCATTACAAATCTCACTAGTTTTTAGTGAGGTTTTTTTGGTATAAATAGGTTAGTGATTACAGTTAGGTTGTTATTCCAAAATGCGTTAAACTGCGAAGCAGTTTTAAACGCATTCTGGATAACAACCGTACTGCGAAGCAGTCACCTCACCTCCATCGACTACGCAGCCATGTGCGAAGCAACATGGCGGTAGAGCACGAAGTGCGAGCGTAGGAGATGAGGTGGGGTGAACTGTAAGGGCGATGTTATAGGTATTGACCATTTATCAATTCGCGGGACACGCTGCGAGGTACTATTATTAAGAATCGAGGTATTATCATGAATGACACTGTTGTTAAGATTTCAAATCTGGTAAAGAGATATAATGAGCTTATCGCTTTGGATAACTTCAATCTGGAGATCAAGAAGGGTGAGGTGTTTGGTCTTCTTGGACCGAATGGTTCAGGTAAGTCGACAACTATCAACTGTCTTCTTTCGCTTCTTTCTTATGACAAGGGCGATATAGAGCTCTTCGGAGAGAAGATGAAGCCATCAAGATATGATCTCAAGGCGAAGATAGGTATCGTTCCGCAGAATGTGGCGGTATTCGATACACTTACTGTATATGAGAACATTGACTACTTCTGTGGACTTTATATTAAGGATAAGGCTAAGAAAAAGCAGTATGTTGAGGAGGCTATAAGTTTTGTAGGACTTGAGAGCTTCAGAAAGTTCTATCCTAAGAAGCTTTCTGGCGGTCTTCTTAGAAGACTTAACATAGCCTGTGGTATAGTTCATAAGCCTGAACTCATAATACTTGATGAGCCAACTGTTGCGGTTGACCCACAGTCACGTAACAAGATTCTTGAAGGTGTTATGGAGCTTAACCGCAATGGCGCAACCATCATCTATACTTCGCACTACATGGAAGAGGTCGAGCAGATCTGTAGTCGCATCCTCATCATGGATAAGGGTAAGGAACTTGCTCTTGGAACAGCTGAAGAACTAAAAACTCATGTGAAGGGTACTGAGAATATCATAGTGGATATGAAGTCAGCTACAGACGAGGTTCTGTCAGACCTTAAGAAGATCAATCACGTATATGATGTAGCATATCAGAACGATAAGATAATCATCAAATGTGACGGCGGTAAGCACAACGTCGTACACGTGGCAGGTTACTTCGCAGATAAAAACTTAAGTTATGACAGGATATATTCACAGCTTCCTACACTTAACGATGTATTCCTTGAGATAACGGGCAAGGAATTAAGAGACAGTGAGGACTGAAAGGTGGGTAAGACATATGTACATAAAAGTATATTTGACAGAATTAAAGAATGGGTTCAGAACTAAGGTTAATCTGTTCTGGAACATGATATTTCCTTTGATACTCGGAACACTTTTTTATGTGGCGTTCTCCTCTCTTTACAATAACGACAAGGCTTCTACACTTAAGATTGCGATAGACCGTGAGGACAGCATGATAGAGAGTGTCCTTAAGGGGATTAAGTATGATAATGGAGAAGCTATGTTTGATATCACTGTTACTGACAGTGATGAAGCCATAAAGCTTCTTAAGTCCGAGAAAGTGTGTGCTATCCTTCATCCGCAGGATGATATGGATGTGAAGATGGATATAAAGAATAACGGTACAAGCCAGAGTATAGTTGCTGATGTGGTGGCAAGTTACCGTCAGGCTCTTGCCACACACGGACAGGTATATGATAAGGATATCGTAGTTGCCAAGGGAATAGCAGGTGAGAACAAGGATCCTTACATCATGTACTTCTATAACCTCATAGCTATGACAAGCCTTCTTGGTATCACGGGCGCGATAGCGGTTTTCACAAGTTCGAATCCAGGACAGTATGTAGTGGGTGTGAGGGAACTTGCAGCGCCTATATGCAAGCCTCTGTATGAGCTCATGAAGCTCCTTGCTACCACGACATTTCAGATTATATCCATAGTGGTTGCTATAGTGTACTATGTGCATATTCTTGGATTGTCTTTTGGATGCGATGAAGGTTATATCTACTTAACGGCGGTGCTTGGAGTGCTCTTAGGACAGGCTATCGGCTTTGGCCTTGGGCACATATATTCGCTTAAGGAGAGCACAAGGGTTTCTATAGCGATGGTTCTCTCGCTTGGCGGCGGATTCTTGTCGGGCCTCTATGTCGGTGATATGAAGCTTCTTATCGATACGAAGTGTCCTATCATCAACAGGATCAATCCATTTGCGGTCATAAGTGACGCTTTCTACACGCTCAACATATATGGCGGGGGAGAGCGATATATGCGAAGCGTTATATATATGTGTGTATGTATAGTGGTATGTTTTGTATTTGGCTTTATAAAGGCAGGAAGGAATCAGTATGCAAGTATTTAGATCATTTTTCAGAGTGGCAAAAAGCAATAAGAGCGGCCTCATCATGTATACCTGTATAGTGATCGGCATGATAATAGCTCTAAGCGCTAACAATAAGGGAAAGAATACGGAAAATGCAGCTGCAAGCTGTTACACTGTATATGTAGTGGATGAAGATAACTCGGTAGAGTCGAAGGCGCTTGTGGCTTATATCGGAAAGCTTCATGATGTGTCGAAGGAAAAGCTTACAGATGAGATGATAACAGAGTCTATATATTATCAGCATATCGCATGCTGCATAAGGATACCTGAGGGCTTTGGCGACAGTCTTAGTACTGATACTCCTTCAAGTATAGTGTGTGAATATGATGAAGCTTTGCCTAATGGAATATTCGTCAATATGCAGTTAAATCGTCTGCTTGGCAACGCAGTCAAAAGATACTTATCAGGCGAATCTTTCGATGATAGCCTTGAGAATAGCTACAAGGCTATGGACATGAAGGAATATGTGAGCATCAGAGCAGAGGAAGTAAAAAAGGAAAGTATAACTCCAGTGTTATTCACATTCCTTCCTTTCGGAATCTTCTCGATCATCTTCTCAACAATCCTTCCAACAGTACTTCTTTTTAACAAGAAGGAAATCAAGGACAGGACTGAAGCTTCCAGTCTTAAGCTTCTTGACCGCAACATAGCTATCATATCCGGAGTCGGAGTGTTCTGCCTCATAATACTTGCAGTTCTTATAACTGCTGCAACGATACCTGAAGCGGGTGAATACTTCATGACAAAGAAGTGGTTACTTGCAGTATTGGCACTTTCTGTATATACGCTTGCGTGCATAATGCTTCTTAGCTTCATAGTTAACTTTGAACTTAAGGATGGTGCGGTTGCTGCTATAACGAATATCATCGGACTGTCATTTGCCTTCCTTGGCGGAACCTTCGTCGGAGTTGACCTCTTAGGCGATAAGATCAAGGCAGTCGGCAGGTTCACACCGAACTACTGGTACACACTTGCTGTGAAGGATATATTCAGAGGTGAGTCCGTAGGCGTGGTAATGGGTAAAATCGGTGTGATCTTTGCATTCGCGTTAGCTTGCTTTGGGGTGTCTATGATGACTTCGAGGGTGAAGAGGTAAGTGTGAAAAAATCATAATCAAGTATAATTGTTGTTGATTTTCAGCCTGTAAGCTTTTAGAGTAATGGTTAGGGGCTGGAAATCAACAACTTTTTTGATGATAGGATATTGACAAAAAGCAATCATAGTGTTATAATGATGATTGAAAAAATAGAAAAATACATCATATACTCTTCGGAGGTGAACATTATGACAGAGAAGGGAAGAAGAGATTTCTGCATAGAGTGCAGGAAAGAGACCGAGTATCTTTTGCAGAAGAAGGACATCGTAAAGAATATAAGGGATAAGGAATATACCTTTGCAATTACTGTGGCTGTTTGCGCAGAATGCGGGGAGGAAATGAGCATTCCGGGTCTTATTGATAAGAATGTTCAGGAAATCGATGAGCAGTACAGGGCGGCAGAGGGCCTTGTATCGATTGACGATATCGAAAAGCTCATGAAGATATATAAGATCGGAAAGGCTCCGCTGTCCTTGGCACTTGGGTTTGGAGAGGTGACGATTCCGAGATACCT
>DOVJ01000156.1 GCA_003520145.1 Eubacterium sp. | reverse complement strand
TCCTCATCACTAAGTTCAGAATTCTCGAGTTTTACCATATCCCTCATAATAGTGGCAGCCGCTTCGTAATCATCCTTAAGGTAATCCTTAAGAACCACACTGTTAATAAGCCTGTCGTACAAAGCATTCATCTTTGCATTCTTATAATTCTCACTTCTCTCAGAAGCCATACTGTCCTTAACAGACTGAACATAAGCAGAAGCATCAGTTGCGCCAAGCTTAACCGCATACTCGTCATTAAGTTCAGGAGTTATATACCGAACCTTCTCTTTTATGGTCATCTCATAGTTAAGCTCCGCATCCCTATAGCCTTCCACTGGAAACTCAGAAGACAGCTTTGCCGGGATATCATAAGTATTACCAACCGTAAGTCCCACAAGCTTCTCAGCAAGCTCACTTCTTATGCCGGTTCCAAGAGTATATTCGTAATCGCGAAGGGACGCGTTCTCGTCGATCTCACCGTCCTTTTTGGCGATAAAATCGATAAGAAGCATATCACCTTCCTCGACCTTAACAGCCTCCGCAGAAGCCTCTCTATAAGTAAACTGCTTCATGGTATGCGCTATCACCTCATTAACCTCTTCATCCGTAGGCGCGTTATAGGGCACTTCATAATCCATATTCTTATAATCTATGACCTCTACAGCATCCTCTATCTTCACGATGTTATATATACAATCGCTCGAAGTCATGAACTTAGCGCTTAAGTCAACCATATAATCATATGCTGATATCTTCTTTTTTTCTTCCTGCGCCTTCTTCTTGCACGACGAAACAACCGCCATTATGCAAAGAAGAAGGACTAGTGATCTAATCCTTCTCTTTTTCATATTACTCCGATGTATTAATTCTCATTTGTTGTGTCTGTAGTTGCCGGCTTATCAACTTCTACAATAGTCTCTAAAACCTTATCGCTTACAACATCAAGAAGTCCGTAATAATATACGTCCACATAGAAAGAAGCAGTCATATCGCTCTCTTCAAGCTGCTTTTCAAGGTCTTCCTTAGTAACACCATAATATGAGCAGTATTCCTCTATTACTTTGTTAGCAGCTTCTCTCGTTACTGTAAGTTCTTCCTTCTCTGCGATAGCGAGAACAGCAAGTCTTAACTTAACCTGATTATCTACTGTTTCCTCTACATACTTGTCAAATGCTTCTTTGTTCTCTAACTGATAGAAGTACTGAAGGATCTGCTCCTCTGTAATTCCCATGCTTGAATACTGACTTACATAGTTATCAAAGGTTGCCTGCAGGCTCTGTGTAAGCTGAGTATAATCACCCTCCGGCTTGCCTGTGAATGTAGAAGAAGCAATGATCTGTTCCATAGCAAGATTAAAGAGATTCTGCTTATAGATCTCTTCAGCATTCTTCTGAAGTTCTGTCTTGATGTGTTCCTTAAGCTGATCCATAGTCTTGATATCTTCGCCAAACTTCTGATCTGTTGCGATCTTAGCAGCAAGCTCGTCATTGTATTCAGGAAGAACAGTTTCAGCTATATAATTAACAGTAACAACAAAAACAACATCCTTGCCGTTAAGCTCCTCGTTGCCATAATCATCAGGGAACTTACAAGGAATTGAGTATTCCTTACCAACCTCAAGACCTTCAAGACCTGCATCAAGATCAGATATGAACTTACCGCTGCCTACAGTATATGTCTGATCCTGAGCTGTACCATTATCAAATGCTACGCCATCCTTAAGGCCCGAGTAATCAAGGTTGATAACATCACCCTTCTTAGTTGTACCTTCTTTAATCTCGTTAGTTGTTGCATAAGACTGAGCGAGCGAATCAAGTGTCGAAAGAACATCTGCATCAGTAACATTCTTCGAACTCTTATCGATTTCTACGCTTAAGTTCTTATATTCGCCAACACTGATAAAATCATCAACCTTATATACAACAGCACCATCAGTATTAATTCCCGGTGTTATCTTCTTAAGATAATCATATGTATAGAGGATTGTCTTCTGCTCTGCATTCTGAGTTGTGTTCTGACTTGCAGATTCACTTTCCTTATTCGACTTCTCTTCCTTCTTGCAGGCTGTAAAGCTCAAAGCCATACAACCGGCCATCAACATAGCTACTAATCTCTTTGATTTCATATTACCTCCATTGTATCGAGTATTTTCAAATGTGTCTTCAAGCGACATCACAAACATACTAGCATATTTCTCACGCAAAATAAAGTCCATCGCGCAAGAATTCACTGTTTTTTCACAACTACTGTCGATTATTGCGTCTTCTTCTGACTGCCCTTCTGACTCTTCTGCCAGTAAGTATATGAACAAGTAAAAGCGCACTCACTATAAGTATGATGATAGCGATACATATCTTGATCATATTGCCGACGTCCTTATCAGCCTTAGCTTTTGCGTTCTCTTCAGCGACCTTTGCCTGCTCGCTCTCCTTAATACGCTTAGATTCTTCTTCGATTTTCTTCTGCTCTTCCAAAGCCTGCTTTGATGCTTCTTCTTCGGCAAGCTTCTTGTTCTCCGCCTCAATATCAGCATAGAGCCTTACATTCTCAAGCATATCGTTACCGGTATCCGCACCGACTGTAGTACGATACAGACCGAACTTAGCACAACTGTACTTATAATCGTTAGGCTTTCCATCCTCATCAAGACCATCATCAACAAAATACCAGGTCCACTGCTGTGACCAGTGCATCTTATATGCAGCCTTGGCAATCTCAAGAGCAGTCTTGTTGCCCATACTCTTGATTGGTGTACGAAGATTGAGTGTTATCTGATTCTTCTCATACAAGTGTATGTATGTCTTAGGAACATCCCATACACCATACTTAGTTGCAGATTCTGTATACTCAGTAGACTTTCCTGTCAGCTCAACAGCCTTAGAAAGACAATCAGCAGTAAGCATATGATAACCATGGCCATACTCACCCTTAAAATCATGAGCAACCACAACAGACGGCTTAAAGCGTCTTATGTTCTCAACCATGTATTCTGTGATTGCTTCTGAATCATACTGCGATCTAGCTCCATCAAGTGTCTCCGAATACAGATCAGTAAACTCAGGATTGACAGGGTAGTTTCTCACACCACTCACCCACAGACCATCAAGTTTCTCATGCTCTCTTATAGAGGTAGTATCCCAAAACTGAGTCATATATACGATCTGAACTCTCGCACCCTTATCTATATAAGTTGGCATGATGCCGCCAAAAAACAGTATCTCATCATCCGCATGTGCAGGGAATATCATGATATCCGCATTCTCGCACGGTTTCTGCCAGTTCTGAAAGTTCTCAGGCAGTTCTCCTGCGCCGCAGGCATATACTTCACTGAGCTCCATACCGTTAGACTGAGAGGTTATCCTAACACTCTTAGTCTGCCCATCAAGCTCGACATACTCATGTATGAAGCCATCCTTACCGCATATCATCTCTCCGGCACCACTCTTTAGAGACCACTCTTTAACAGGCTTGTTCCAGACCACATAGATACCCTTGATTCCCTCAGACGCAATAATCTCAACATAATCACCCGAATCAAGCACCGTATATGTACTGTACATCTCATCATGGAGCTTTTTACCATCTCCGCCTGTAGATATAACTATGTTGGTCTCAAGCTCAGCTGCCAAAGCCTCCTTCGGTGAAGACATAACCATCGCCAGTGCTGCCGCGCCAAGAGCAAGACCCTTTACCACATTAGCAAATTTCAATCTATGCATAAGGTATTCTCCCTTCTATATTCAATTATTCCAAATCCTAATTGTATAATAAAAAAGTTATGTAGTCAAGAAAAAAATTCTTACCGCTTTCTTGCACAAATGTATTGACACCCCGCCACATCCAGACTATAATATCTATAAGAAGTAGTATTGAAAACTACATCACATAGAGAGGAAGTGTTTTTATGTTGTTATTCAGATACTTTAATAAAGCCAAAGACCCTATGAGCGCATACACACATTTTTGGGGCATGATCATGACTGTTGTGGCAGCGATACCCCTTTTGAACACATCTTATAAGACAGGTCACGGGTCATTCATCCTGTCAACAAGCATCTTCATGTTAAGTATGTTTCTTCTGTATACCGCAAGTACATGCTATCACTTTTTCAACCCGCAGGGCGCTTTAGCGGTCACACTTAAGAAGTTTGATCACATCATGATTTCCGTTCTCATAGCAGGCTCCTACACACCTATATGCTGTATCTGCCTGCCAAAGCCTATCGGTACTCTCTTGCTTGTGATCATATGGAGCCTTGCCACCATCGGCATACTGATCAAGGTATTCTTCGTTTTCTGCCCAAGATGGGTCTCATCAGTGCTCTACATCGGCATGGGATGGATATGCATCATATCCATATCTTCGCTATTGAAGGCACTCTCACCTCTGCAGTTTGGACTCTTACTCCTTGGCGGCATATTCTATTCAGTAGGCGGTGTCATCTATTCTTTGAAGGCCTCTTCATATAATAAGAGGCACAAGACCTTCGGAACCCACGAGATATTTCACGTATTCGTGCTGTTAGGAAGCCTGTGCCACATACTGTGCGTATTTAATTGTTTATGTAACCCTTTAATTCATCTACAGTGAATACATACTTCTTGTTGCAGAATACGCATCCAACTTCTACATCCTCGCCCGCTGAAAGCAAAGAATCAAGCTCTTTCTTTCCGAGGGCGAGCATCTTTTTACCAAATCTATCCTTAGAGCAATCACAGGTATAAGCGACCTCTATCTCATCATTGATAACAGGATCAAGTCCCTCAAGTACATAATTAGCAAGATCTGTAGGACTCATACCATCAGCAAGGAGCGAAGTTACAGAAGTTATGCGTGCTACGTTAGCCTCGAGTTTAGAGATCATATCCTCGGCGGTATCCGAATCCGCACCCGGCATGAGCTGAACTATGAAGCCACCCGCAACATTTACCGTGTTATCCTTGTTCATGAGAACTCCAAGGCCTACACTTGTTGGAATCTGCTCGCTGTTGGCAAAGTAGTAAGTCAGATCCTCCGCTATCTCGCTGGTCACAAGAATTGTCTGACCCACATAAGGCTCCTTAAGTCCGATATCCTTGATAACACTGAGAACTCCAAGCCCGAGAGCACCCGCAACATCGAGCTTCCCCTTAGCATTCGGAGGAAGATTAACTATAGGATTCTCCACAAGTCCCTTTATGTTGCCATTCGAATCAGCAGTCACAAGAAGCCCTTTAGCCTCGCCCTGACAATCTATCTTGATCGTAAGAATATCCTTATCGTTCTTCATCATCCTGCCCATCATAAGGCCGCCCGTAAGAAGCCTTCCAAGCGCAGCTGTCATAACAGGACTAGTCCCATGATACTGCCTTGCCTTCTCCACAACATCCGTACTCTTAACTGTAAAACATCTTATCAAACCGTCGCAGGCTGTCGCCCTAACCATAGTATCGCTCACGTTCTTACCTCTTCTTTCTGCACACAAAAAAGTTACGCACTTCGTCTTCGCTTCCATCACTCTGCCCATCCTCGGCAACAACCTCCGCCTCGAATCCGGCTTTCACAAGAAGCTCTTTAACCTCAGCTATCGTATATGCATACTGAGACTGCACCTCACGATAACGCTCATACTTCTCTCCATCCTTCACAAAAAAATCAATCATGTATTGATTCTCTTTTTTCTTGCTGTCATAGCAATTCTGCCACACGAGATACACATCATCCTCATCTTCGACAATCGTCGAATTATCGAGGTCATATCTGAAGTAGCACTCGGTCTTCATATCGAACACAAACACGCCACCATCCTCAAGAAGCCTGTAGCTTTCCGCAAATGTATCGAAAAGCCCCTTCTTATCCGGCATATAATTCATGCAGTCACAGAAGCTCACTATCACGTCAAAGCGTTCATCAAGCTTCATATCCCGCATATCCATCTCATAAAGCTTAGCATCTATGCACTTGCCCTTAGCCATCTCAAGCATCTTCTTAGATATGTCAATCCCGGTAACATCATAGGTCTTGGCAAGATACGAAGTAAGATTGCCACTGCCGCAGCCTAATTCAAGAAGCTTTAGCTTATCTTCACTGGCCACAACATTTGCCTTAACAATGTCATCTATGTAAGAAGCCCATTCCTCATAAGGAATATCACTCATAAACCTGTCATATATCATAGCGAATTCATCATACATACAAAAAACACTCCAAAAAACTCTTGAATGTTTTTAAATTGTAAACTATACTAGAGAAAAAAGCAAGGGAAAAATATGTAAAAGTGTCAAAAGCAAAGATAACCTTCCTGCTTCGCATCAGGAACTTCATAAATCTCGCTATAGACATGGCAATCCTTATCGCGCTCATAGCCCTATGCAGTCACCTTCGGATACTAAAAATCCTGTATCCGACATATCTTGACAGCATAACCTCAATCTCAGGTCATGACCAAAGAGGCCAGGACTATGTAGCACTCGATCTTCAGGATCTGCACTATACGGGATATCAGGCCATACAAGACGGTAAAACAGGCTATTACCACTATATAATCAAGGATGACAGATGTTACTTTCTCATACTTAAGACATCCGATACAACACCTCGTTATATCAAAGCCAGGGTAACAAAGGCAGATGGTTCTACGACCAAGCTCATCAAAGAATTCGCAAGAGATATCAACTGGAGCGAGAACGAGCTCGAACGCTTCTCCTCCCCTCTGATAATCGACGAGAATGCCTACGACGAGAAGCTCATCAAAGCACTGGAGATCCTTCTTATATTATGCTTCTCCATACTCGTAGCGCATCTTATCATCCTCATATCAGGCATCATATACCCGCCTATAGCATTATATGTACTTCATAACAACAACTACTTCATGGTGCCAAAGAGGCTCAAGGATGCCCAACGAGAGCTCGACGAGGGAGTCATATATTCACAAGGCAATATCCGCCTCACGAAGAATTACCTCATCGGACTTTCTTACCGCAACATATGTATCATACCGCTTGAAAACATCACCTGGGCTTATTACCACAGTGTATTAAGACGAAGCCTCGTGATCAAGCACGACATCACCTACACACTTCGTGTTGTATCCAACACCCGCCGCATCTATACTATACAGGGACAGAAAAAGGGAGATTGTGTGGAGGTTCTAGAGATATTGCAGACTATGTATCCGGAGATAATGATAGGGTATAATAATGTGTGAATTCATCGTCATACTGCGACACGTCAAGATTTCTATACTTTCGCTGACGGAATTCATCGTCATACTGCGACACGTCAAGATTTCTATACTTTCGCGTGCATCAATTAGCAAAGCCCTCTCGCAAACTCGTGCTCTTCGAGCACTCAAACAGTGCTTCGGGCTTTGCATTAGCACGCTCAAGTATGACGAAATCTTGCGAATCGTCGCCGTACGACGATGAATTCTTTTTACATTGTGGCTAACGTTACAATCACATATTTCAGATTCTCTTTACGACAGCGGAATCATGGAAAAACCCGATTTTCGCCGCCTTTTTAAGCCTACAGCCTCTCTTCCGACAGCGAAATTACGAAAAAACCCAATTCTCACTGCCATCCCCGGCTGTCATTCACTCCACTTCATCACCTCATACTCTTCCCCATTACGCACCACTATCAGCGCATCGCTCCTTATTACCTTATATTCAGGATCCGGGTCATATGGTCTCATGATAGGGCTGACAGGATCTAACAGATACATATCCTTCACTTCAAATCCAAGCTCTTTCACTTCTGCTCCATCATATGAGAACACTTTTCCATCACTGCATATTCCTACATACAGTCCATACTCACTGCTGTAGAACACATCACTGACGCCCTCAGCAACAACCTCTGTGCGATGTATAAGTTCATGATCACTATTCACATATACATAATCCTTCAGTTCCCTGTCAGGTGCAAATGATATCACCCCGCAGCCGGCATTAAG
>DOVJ01000074.1 GCA_003520145.1 Eubacterium sp. | reverse complement strand
ACTTCCTGCTTGGTCATCATCATATCTTTGTTAAACTTATACTTCTGATACATATAATCAGCAGCACCGACGATGAGGAGTATCGCGCTGATCTTGATGCCAAGACCTACAACATCGGAAGTTATGGTCCCTATAGCCTGATTAAGGCTCATATCATAAAAAGTAAATATATATCTATAATTCTTCTTGATAGTCTGATAAGCGATAATACCTATCAAAGTTATCATAACCACGCTTTTAAGAAGTTCGATAATAGTATTCATAGAGAAAATCCTCTTGAAACCATTGATCGGATTGAACTTATCAAGCTTAGGCTCAAGCGGCTTAGTCGTAACCTTCCACTTTACCTGGAACACATTCAGCACAAAGCTCATCACGACGCCAACCACAAAAAAAGGCAGTACTATGATAATCATCTTGAGCATACCATAGTTTATAGCACTTACAGCAGCATTAGTTCCAAACCCCAGCTTGCTGTTTTCAACTATATCCGGTATAAGATCATATATCTCATGAAATACCTCATAAAAAGAATCTCTTATACTCGGTCCGAATATCTTGATTGACAGAAAGAAAGCAAGCAGCGACGCAGCATTAACGAAATCCTTACTCTTAGCGACCTTGCCGTCTTTTCTGGCGTCATCGAGTTTCTTGCTGCTGGCAGGCTCTGTTTTCTCTCCGCCCGGGCCATCAGCTGCGAAGAACTGAAGATTATATTGAATATAAGCCATAACTTCTCAATCCTTCTATAACATTTTTCATAGCAAGTTTGATCTGTTCCATCACAAATACGGCTATATGAGGCAACAGATACATACTAAGGAAGATAACTCCGAGTCCTAAGAGGATCTTAAGCTGCATGCCGACCGCGAACATATTCATCTGCGGCGCAACTCTCGCCATGATTCCAAGTATGATATTGAGCATAAGAATTGCCGCAAATACAGGCAGTGCTATACGAAATCCTATGGCGAAGTAATTGACAACAAGCACGATCACAGTGTTGTAGAGCCTCATGTTGACAGTCATAGATCCAAGGGGTATGACATCATAAGTCTCGATAAGTGCCCTTACCATGAATATATGCAGGTCAGATGTCAGAAGAAGTATCATAACGCAATAATAATACACGCTTCCGGTCAAACCAACCTGTTCTCTTGAGGTCGGATCAAGGACATTGGCCATGGCAAGACCTATATCCATATCTATGATCCTTCCTGCAAAATGTATCGTCTGCATACATATATTGGCTCCGAAGCCAATCATAAGGCCAACTAATACTTCCTTAATTATAAGGAGCGAATAATCATATATGCCATTGTAATCATAAGCATAATCACCACTTGAAAAAACCAGAAGCGCAAGCATGGCAGAAAAACCAGCCTTAACACGTCTTGGCGTACTGCCCGTATTAAAAAAAGGGGCAACAAAAACAAAAGAAGCAATTCTTACGAAGACCATCAGAAAGCCTTCAAGAGTCGACAGCTGCAAAGTATAATTCATATCATCACCTACCTGATGAACTGATTGAAGTTATTCCATAGCGACTGCATAAATACAATGATATTGTTAAGCATCCACGAGCCTATGAGGGCTATAGCCAAAAAAACCATAAGTATCTTCGGCACGAAGGTAAGAGTCTGTTCCTGAATTGACGTAATAGTCTGAAATATACTTATGATCAGACCGACGATCAGCGAAATCAGAAGCAAAGGCGCCGACGTCTTGATTATGACAAATATAGTATCTCTCGCGATATCAACAACCGCTTGCTCTGACATATACTCTCTCCTTTCTACAAGAATGTATTAACAAGATTGCCAATTATAAGATTCCATCCATCCGCAAGCACAAAAAGCAATATCTTAAAAGGCAGAGATATCGTCGTCGGCGGAAGCATCATCATACCCATAGACATAAGTGTCGAAGACACAACCATATCTATGACTATGAAAGGTATGTATATGAGAAAGCCTATTATGAAGGCTATTCTAAGTTCACTGATTATAAACGCCGGTATAACGACTCTCATAGGAATCTCCATAGCATCGTCATACTGCGTTGTATCTATCTGCGCTATATCCACAAATGTTCTTAAGTCCTTCTGTCTCGTCTGCTTAAGCATGAATTCCTTAAGCGGTCCACACGCCTTCTCAATAGCCTGATCTACCGTTATCTCCTCAGCAGTAAGAGGCTTAATAGCCTCATCATTGATCTTATTGAATACCGGTGCCATTATGAAGAAGGTAAGAAAAAGCGCAAGTCCTATCAACACCTGATTAGGCGGCGCTGTATTCGTGCCTATGGCAGTTCTCAAAAAGTGTAGCACTATGATTATTCTCGTAAAAGACGTGAGCATAATCAAAATAGAAGGCGCAAGCGATAAAATCGTCAACACAATTATCATACGAATAACGTCAGTCATACTGCTGCCGCTTTCCGTATTAATACCTATATTGATCGAATCTCCCGGAGCTCCTTCTATGAGTGCTGATCTTTCGGACGCATATACTACTGCCTTTGAGGAGAACATAACTCCCGCAAAAGTGATCACATAAGTACATACAAGACCTAAGATCAAACATATTATTCTTTTCTTAGATATTTTCATCCTTATCATCCTTATCCTTTTTCTTAAACTTTCCAAGGATGTCTGCAAAACTCTTATTCTCAACCGTGTGCAGTTCAAGAGTCTCTTCGTCCACCTCACCCAAGCAGACGATATTATCTTTCGATACCGCAACAAGATAACACTTATCACCTGCCTTAACAATCTGATAAAACATGTTTCCTGTTGCTCTCAAAGTATCCAGGATCTTGATATTAGAGCGCATCATAGCGCTGTATTGGAAACCGCCCAGGAATCTTGTGGCAAAGTAAGTTGCCGCAAGTATGAAAGCAAATATCAGCACAAGCGTCAACAACTGCCATATAGAATTGGTCGATTTATAAGCTGCTATTATATTCAATTAGCCCACTACCTTCTTAACTGCCTCTATAACACGATCAGCCTGGAAAGGCTTAACGATGAAGTCTCTTGCGCCTGACTGTATAGAGTCGATAACCATAGCCTGCTGACCCATAGCAGAACACATGATAACAACCGCATTCGGGTCCTTTTCCTTGATCTTTCTTAAAGCCTGAATTCCATCCATCTCAGGCATAGTGATATCCATAAGAACAAGGTCAGGCTTGCACTCGTCATACTTTTCAACAGCCTTGGCACCGTTCTCGGCCTCACCTACTACATTGTATCCGTTTTTGGTTAAGATGTCCTTGATCATCATTCTCATAAATGCTGCATCATCACATATCAAAATATTCTTAGCCATATCTTTATCTCCTAATCTTTATATACTAATGTGCCTTATTAGATACTATCTCACTTATCCTCACACCGAAGCTCTCTTCTATGACAACAACTTCGCCCTTGGCAACATATTTGCCATTAACAAGAACATCTACAGGCTCGCCTGCGATCTTGTTAAGTTCAAGTATCGCACCCGGAGCAAAATCAAGTATCTCCTGTATAGACTTCTTGGTTCTGCCAAGTTCAACAGTCACCTCAAGAGGAACATCCATGATCAAGTCTATATTCTCTCTGTTGCCATCCGGAACATAATCCCCGGCAAAAGGCTGAAATGCTGCTGGCGCCACATTCACTTGCTGAACAGGAGCCGTATATGCTGTCGCCTGTGGTTGTGACTGCGGCTGAGCCATCGGCTGTGGCTGCGGTTGCGGCTGTGGCTGTGAAGATGATGAGGATGTGATTATCGCCAAGATCATCAAAGGCGATGATGGTGAAGATGAATACGTTGAGCCCACTGACGAAGAGTTTGAAGCTGTAGAGAAGGCTTACAACGCATTAGTAGATGAAGCTGAAAAGGAATAAGGGCTAAGACGGTAGGAGAGCTGCCATCCATAAGGATGGCGGCTCTTTCATGTAAAGATGNNTGTGGCTGCGGTTGTGGTTGCGGCTGTGGCTGTGGTTGCGGCTGTGGCGCTGAAGCCGCAGAAGATGAATCGCCACCACCTGTCATAGTATTCATAAATTGCTTATAAAGCGATTTAGCAAAATCAATAGGGTACAGCTGCATGATCTGACTATCTACCAGATCGCCT